>DAITMD010000227.1:0-774 GCA_036835345.1 Sandarakinorhabdus sp.
CAGAACCGCGCCATAAACACGCTCCGGCAGCGGCGGCAGCATCGGCGCCTCGGGCACCAGCAGCGCCAGCGGAATCAGCGGCAGGGTCAGCGCATCGGGCAGCCAGAACTGCTCCACGTCCAGCACGATCAGCGTGATCAGCAACCACGCCGCCAGCATCAGCAGCAGGCCATCGGGGCCGGGCCAGCGCGCCAGAAACAGCGCCCCGGCGGCGGCGCAGATCAGCTCGATGGCCAGATGGCGCGGCGCGATGACAGCGCCGCAATGCCGGCAACGCCCGCGCTGCCACAAATATGACAGCAGCGGCACCAGTTCGGCCGCCCGCAGTTGCACCCCGCAATCATCACAGCGCGATCGCCCGGTAATCGCCTCGCCGCGCGGCCAGCGCCAGGTCACCAGTGCAATGAAGCTGCCGGCAATCAGCCCCAGCAGCCCGCCCGCCAGCGCCGTCACGGGATCAAGATCTGCCGCACCGCCTGCCCGCTGGCCAGCGCATCCAGCGCGTCGTTGATCTCGGCCATCGGCCGCACCCCGCTCAGCAGGCGCTCAACCGGCAACCGCCCGGCCCGCCACAGCGCGATATAGCGCGGAATGTCGCGCGCCGGCACCGCCGAGCCCATATAGCTGCCGATGATCGTCTTGGCCTCTGCCACCAGCGCCACGGCCGGAATGGTGAAGGGATCGGCGGGATTGGGGATGGCTAGGAGGAGTTGGATTTCCTCCGCATTGAGGGCTTTGGGGAGCTGGCGGGCTTGTTTGCGGGGGAGGTCGAGA
>DAITMD010000227.1:784-4349 GCA_036835345.1 Sandarakinorhabdus sp.
AGGCCCACGGTGATGATGCGCCCGCCGCGCGCCGCGGTGCGGAACGCCTCGGCCAGCACCTTGCCGCTGCCCACGCTTTCGATGGCGACGCGCGGGCTGCCATGCGCCGCAAAGGCTGCCGCCGCCGCATCGGGGGCCACTGCCGCCCGCGCGCCCAGTTCCATTGCCAGCGCGCGCTTTTCGGCCACCGGATCAATCGCGATCACCGGCTCGCCGCCCGCCGCCACCGCCCCCATCAGCGCCGCCAGACCAACCCCGCCCAGCCCCCAGATCGCCACGCTTTCCCCTGGCCGCACGGCGGCGGAATTGAACACCGCGCCCACCCCGGTAAGCACCGCACAGCCGAACAGCGCGGCAATCTCGGCGGGAATATCATCGTCCACCACCACACAGCTGCGTTCATCGATCACCGCGTGGCTGGCAAAGGCTGACAGGCCCAGATGGTGGTGCACGCAGGCGCCGCATTCCGACAGGCGCATTCCCCCGCCCAGCAGTTCGCCCTTGCCGTTGGCAGCGGCGCCGGTGCTGCACAGCCACGGTTCGCCGCCGTGGCAGGCCGGGCAATGCCCGCAGGCCGGCAGGAACGCCATCACCACGCGCGCGCCGGGCTGCAGGCGCGTGCCCGGCCCGGCGGCCAGCACCCGCGCCACCGCTTCATGGCCCAGCGCCATCGGCATCGGGCGCGGGCGATCGGCGTTCACCACCGAAAGATCGCTGTGGCACAGGCCCGCCGCCTCGATCGCCACCAGCAGTTCCCCCGGCCCCGGCGGCGCCAGGTTCAGCGTGGCTAGCCGCAGCGGACGCGACTGCGCATAGGGGCGGGCAGCGCCCATGGCATCAAGCACGGCGGCTATTGTGGTCTGGCTCATGGCGCCACCTTACGCCGGCAAGCGCGCCGCCGCCACTGCCGCCCGCGCCAGCGCCGCGGTGGAATTGATCAGCGGCACCGCCACATCGCCCTGCTGCAGCACCAGCGGCACTTCGGTGCAGGCGGCGATGATCACGCCGGCCCCCGCCGCCACCAGCCGCGCCGCTTCGCCGGCCAGCGCGGCGCGCACATCATCGCCGCGCGCGCCGGCCTTGATGGCGTCCACCGCCGGCTGCACCACCGCCAGATCGCCGTTCAGAACCGGCACCGGCAGCGCCCGGCCATAAAGATCAAGCGCCAGCGTGGCTCCCACCGCCAGCACGCCCACCGCAGCGGGCCGCTGCGCCATCGCCTCGTCGCACGCCGCAGCGATCATCGAAACGAGCGGCACGTCCACCGCGCCGGTGATGGCATCGGCCCAGCCGTGCGCGGCGTTGCACGGCATCGCCAGCAGCTGCGCGCCCTGCCCCGCCAGCGCCTGCGCCATCGCGGCCAGCGCCGGCCCCGGCGACGGACCATGCCCAAGCGCCGCAGCATTGCGATCTGGCACCTGCGGGTTGCTGTCCACCAGCACGCGCGGGTGATCGCGGTCGTCCGCTGCCGCCACGCCGGCCACCAGCAGGCCCATGAAATCCGCCGTGGCGGCCGGCCCCATGCCGCCGATCACCCCGATGGTGCGATAGTGCGCCATCAGTTGAAGGCAGGATCGCGCAGCAATGGATCCCTCAAGGCTGGCGCAAATGCCGACAGGCTGGGCGCGCCGCCAGTGTGCAGGAACAGCACCCGCTCACCCGCCCGGAACGCCCCCTGCCGCACCAGACCGATCAGCCCGGCCATCGCCTTGCCGCTGTACACCGGGTCCAGCAATATGCCTTCAAGGCTGGCCAGCATCCGCACCGCTTCCACCATTTCGGCGGTGGGCAGCGAATAGCCGGGGCCAACCCATTGATCCAGAGCGATTATATCGTCTGCAACCGGCGCAGGCGTGCCCAGCAGCTGCGCGGTGCCTTGCGCCAGTTTCAGCACATTGGCCTCCTGCTCCGCGCGGGGGCGGCGCACGTTGATGCCCGTCACCGGGATACCGGCATTCAGCGCCACCAGCCCGGCCACCAGCCCGCTGTGCGTGCCGGCGCTGCCCGATGCCACCACGATGCGATCAAAGGCGGTGCCCATGTCGAACGCCTGATCCATGATTTCCTGCGCGCAGGCGGCATAGCCCAGCGCGCCCAGCGGCGTGGAGCCGCCGCCGGCAATCACATAGGGGTGGCCGCCCGCCGCCTTCACCGCGGCAGCCTCCTCGGCCATTTCGGCGGCCAGATCGGCACCGGCCTTCACCATGCGCACATTGGCCGCGCCCATCAGATCGAACAACAGATTGTTGCCCAGCGCCGCCGCGCTGTAACTGCCCGGCACCCGCTCCTCGATCACCAGCCGGCAGGCAAGCCCCTCTTTCGCCGCTGCCGCCAGCGTGAGGCGGCAGTGGTTGGATTGCGGCGCACCCACGGTGATCAGCGTGTCGGCCCCCTGTGCCAGCGCATCGGCGATCAGGAATTCCAGCTTGCGCGTCTTGTTGCCGCCGCCGGCCAGCCCCAGCAGATCATCGCGCTTGATCCACAGATCAGCACCGCCAAGCAGCGCCGACAGGCGCGGCAGCGGTTCGATGGGCGTGACGCCATGGGTGTAGCGGCGGCGGGGGAAGCGGGCGAGGTTCATGACCCCGCTGTGACGCAGCCCGCCCGACAAGAAAAGCAAAATGGTGCGGTCGAGCGGAGCGAGATCGAACCCGCGCGTTGGGTTGGTGGGCAGCAACGCGCACAAAATAATGGTGCCCGGGGGCGGATTTGAACCACCGACACGGGGATTTTCAATCCCCTGCTCTACCCCTGAGCTACCCGGGCCCGCACCGCGCTGATGGCGTGGGAGAGGCGCAATTAGCCAGCCTGTTCGTCCTTGTCCAGCGCCGACACGTCAGAAAGTTCATCCTCACCGCTCTTGCCGGGAATGACATAGGCATCCGACAGCCAGGCATTGAGATCCCGCGCCCGGCAGCCGGCGCTGCAGAACGGGCGATGCTGCGCCGCCGCCGGCTGTTTGCGGCAATAGGCGCAGGCGCGCGGCTTCGAATCAACCGGGCTGGACATGCGGGACTTGTGCCACCTCCAGCGCCGCGCGGCCACCGGTGATGCGCGCCAATTCCGCCAGCAGCGCCGGCCGCGCGCTCAGCCAGTCATGCACCGCCGGCGGCCCGCTGATGGTGACAGCGCCGGTCAGCCGCATCGCCCGCCGCAACAGTTCCAGCGCGGCAAAGCCCGGCCGCCGCGCCTGTTCAAACAGCGACAGCCGGGTGCGCGGCCGGATGATCTGCACCAGGCCAAAGCCGTTCATCACGGTCTTTTCGAACGGCGGCGGCAGCGCCTCGGCCAAGATCGCATCCACTGCCGCGCGCGCGCCCTTGCCGCCCAGCGAGGGGAAATCCACCACCACCGGCCCGCCGATGCCATGCCGGCGGATGGCCGCGCCCACCGCCCGCGCCGCGCCCTCTGCCAACCGCGCCAGATCGCCCGGCCCATCCACATCGATCACCAGCATCGCCGGCGTATCGGCCAGCAGCAGCCGGCCGCCGGCGAAATCGATGTGGCCGGTCACGGCCTCCTCCACCACCGCGTCCCAGCCGGCCTCGGCCAGCAGATCGGGGCC
>DAITMD010000228.1:0-4311 GCA_036835345.1 Sandarakinorhabdus sp.
CCGCACGTTGCCGGTGCGGTGGGCCTGCTGGCTTCGGCCAACGAAAGCCTGACTGGCGCGCAAATCCGCAGCCTGTTGCTCTCAACGGCGACGGCAACGCCGTCGCTCCAGGGCATCACCGCGACTGGCGGCCGCCTGAACGTGTCCGATCTCCTGGCCGCTGGCGCCGGCAACCCGGCCCCGGCGCCAACACCAGCACCCACTCCGGCACCCACTCCGGCGCCAACGCCGACTCCAACACCGACTCCAACACCGGCGCCGGCCCCAACGCCTCCACCCGAACAGCCTTCCACGTCCGGGTTGGTCATTTACGGCACCACGGGTTCGGATGTGCTGGTTGGCGGCGACGGCAACGACGTGATCTCCGGCATTCCCGCCACGGGCACCGACCTGGGCCGCAGCACCATCGATCGCCTCACCGGCGGCCAGGGCAGCGATCTGTTCATCCTGGGCGACATGCGCGGCGCCTTCTACAACAAGGGCATGGCCACTAGCGCGGGGGTGAACGATTATGCTGTCATCACCGATTTCGGTGAAGGTGATCGGATCCAGGTTGCCCCCGGAACCTATTTCCTGCGCGATACCAGAACAAAGACCGATGCCGGCACCGGCGTGTTCATGGATCGCAATGGCAATGGCGTGTGGGATCAGTATGACGAACTGATCGCTATCGTGAACGGCCCCGAAAAGGTCACGCTGGCCGATCTGATCACGGCGACAAACGAAACGCCGGTGCCGCCGCCGTCAACACCGGCGCCCCCACCGGCGTCCGCTCCGGGCAATGCCATATTCGGCACCACCGGTTCGGATGTGATCGTCGGCACCAGCGGTAACGATGTGATTTCCGGCGTGCCGGCCACGGGCACGCACCTGGGCCGCAGCACCATCGATCGCCTCACTGGCGGCGGCGGCAACGACCTTTTCGTGCTGGGCGATGCGCGCGGGGCCTTCTATAACAAGGGCATGGCCACCAGCGCGGGTGTGAACGACTACGCCGTCATCACCGATTTCTCCAGCGGTGACCGTGTCCAGTTGGCCCAGGGCACCTATTTCCTGGTCGAAACCCGGACCAAGCTTGATGAAGGAACCGGCATCTTCATGGATCGGAACGGCAATGGCGTATGGGACAGCCATGACGAACTGATCGGCATCGTGCAGGGTCCGCACAAGATCAGTTTTGCCGATATCGTGTTTGGCTGATTGCCAAGGGCGCGAGGGCCCAGACATGGGAGGGCCGGCCAGATGCAAGTCTGGCCGGCCCTTTCGGCGTTTGGCGGCCCTGTCGCTTCTGGCAATTGGCGGCGCGGCTCCGCCGGGAAATGGTCTGCCTGCACCACCCTGCCGGAGCGGCCCATGTCATACCCACTTCCCAACGCCAGCCACGATCTTGCGGGCCAGATCGCCATCATTACTGGCGCATCGTCCGGGCTTGGCGCACGTTTTGCGCGTGTGCTGGCGGCGGCCGGGGCCAGCGTGGCCCTGTGCGCGCGGCGTGCTGACCGTTTGGATGCGCTGGTGGCCGAGATTGCTGCCGCAGGCGGCACGGCACAGGCCTTTGCCATCGATGTTGCCGATCAGGCCCAGTGCCTTGCCTTGGTGCAGCGGGTGGAATCGGCGATGGGCACCGCTTCCATCCTGATCAACAATGCCGGCATTCCCGATGCCGCCCGCGCCCACAAGCTGCCACCGGAACTGTATAATCAGGTGATGGCGGTGAACGTGACCGCGCCGTGGCTGCTCTCCACCAGTCTGGCCGCCCGCCGCATTGCGGATGGAAAGCCGCTGCGGATCGTCAACATCGCATCGATGGCAGCCTTTGAATATCAGGGCCATGGTGCCGCGCTATACAGCATGACCAAGGCCGCCGTGGTGCGGATGACCGAAGTGCTCGGCGTTGAATGGGCGCGCTATCCGATCAACGTCAATGCCATCGCGCCGGGTGCCTTTGCCAGCGAGATGATGGACGGGATGCTGTCGCGCATGGGCGATATCACCCAGCATTTCCGCCGCAAACGGCTGGGCGATCCGGCGATGATGGACTCCACCCTGCTCTATTTGTGCGCCCCGGCCAGCGAGGCGGTGACCGGCACGGTGATCAAGATCGACGATGGCCAATCCAACCGCTGAAGGGCGCAGCATGACCTATGAAACCATCACCGTTGAACAGCGCGGGCCGGTGCAATGGCTCACCTTCAACCGGCCAGAGGCGCTGAACAGCATCAACAATCAGATGGTTGCCGATTTGTCGGCCCATTTCGGCGGCCTGTTTCACGATCACGCCACGCGCATCGTGGTGATGCGCGGCGCTGGTCGGGCCTTTTGTGCCGGGCTGGACATCAAGGCGCAAGGATCGGAACCGGCGCCGTTTTCGGGTGGCTTTGGATTTCAGGGCTGGCTGGCCGACGTTTATGTGAAGATGCGCCGCTGCCCGCAGCCGATCATCAGCCTGATCCATGGTGCGGCCTGCGGCGGCGGCTTCGCCTTTGCGCTGGCCAGCGACATCCGCATCGCAGCCGAAAGCGCCCGCATGAACGCCGCCTTCATCAAGCTGGGCCTGTCCAGCTGTGATATGGGCACCAGCTATTTCCTGCCGCGACTGGTGGGGGCCAGTCTGGCGGCCGAACTGATGATGACCGGCCGCTTCATTCACGCCCCGCGCGCGTTGGCCACCGGCCTTGTCAGCCAGGTGGTGCCGGATGCGGAACTGGAAGCCGCTGGCGAAGCGCTGGTGGCGGAAATGCTGGCCACCTCGCCCATCGGCCTCAGGATGACCAAGGAAGGGCTGGGCTTTGCCATCGACGCCCCCAGTCTGGAAGCTGCCATCGCCATGGAAAACCGCAACCAGTTGATGTGCGCTGCGTCCGATGACTTCAAGGAAGGGCTGGCGGCTTTCCTCGAGAAGCGCCCGCCACGTTACGGCTAGTCGCCGATCCGCGCCGCCAGCCCGACCGGATCCACCTTCTTCACCTGTTCCCAGCGCGCCCGTGCATCTTCAGTGCAATAACGCCCTTCGCCCAGATCGGCACGATCGCCGCCCTGCCCTGCCGGTACGCCGATGCGCACACCCTCGGTGGCCAGGCCTATAACCACTCGCACCGGCCCGGCCGGCGTTTCGATCAGACCGCAAACGCCCGGCTTTCCCTCTCCATCCAGCCCGGCGATGGGCGCCAGCAGCATCGCGTCCGCCGGCCCGGCGCCGCGCAGCAGCGCTTCGGCGCGCTGCGCTGCCAATTGTTCAGGCGGCAGATCGGGCGCGCAGGCGGCAACAAGCAATAGAGGCGGCAACAAAGGTCGCATGTCGGCTCCGGTAGCAGATTGCAGTGCGCCCTGCCCTGCTGACACGGAGTCGCGGGCCGCGATTCAGGCTGGCTGGCTGGCCATCTTGCTCAACATTTCGCCCATCATCTGATGGACCATGTTGATCGCCTTCAACGGCCGCACCATCACCTTGAAATGCGTGATCTGGCCGGCCTCGTTCCAGGTGATCATGTCGATCCCATTGACCTTTATCCCGTTGATCACGTTTTCGAATTCAAGGATGGCACTATCGGGCCCCAGCCATTCCCGGGCATAGGTGAAGCCGTCGCCGCCCAACACCTTGTCGGCGCTTGCCAGATATTTGAACACGATGTCACGGCCGCGCTGCGGGGTGTGCACCACCGGGCTTTCGAACACGGCATCCGGGTGCAGCATGTCCCACAAGGCCTGGTGATCGGGATGCTTCACATGGGCGTGCCAGCGGGCGAGATGATCGGCGGCGGTGGGCATGGCGCACTCTCCTTTAACCGAAGAATAGCGCAAACGCCGCCCCGCGCGCCCTCCCGCATGCGGGAGGGCAAGCCTATTCGGCAGCCTCAGGCCGGAACGCCTGCCCGCCCGGCAGTTCCGCAATTTCGGCCGCACCCCGGCGCGAACGGACGCGGGCCATCAGGCCTTCGATGCCCAGATAGACAACGGGCGTGATGAACAGGGTGAGGAACTGGCTCACGATCAGCCCGCCCAGCACGGCGATGCCCAGCGGCTGGCGCAATTCTGCCCCGGCGCCGATGCCCAGCGCCAGCGGCGCCGCGCCGGCCATGGCGGCAAAGGTGGTCATCATGATCGGCCGGAAGCGCTTGGATGCAGCCTCCCGGATGGCGTGGGCGGGGGTCCAGCCCTGCTCGCGCTGACCGGCCAGTGCGAAATCGATCATCATGATGGCGTTCTTTTTCACAATGCCGATCAGCAGCACCACGCCGATGATGCCGATCACGTCCAAAGGCATGCCGAACAGCCACAAAAAGGCCACCGCGCCGATACCGGCGGCCGGCA
>DAITMD010000229.1:0-4306 GCA_036835345.1 Sandarakinorhabdus sp.
GATTCGCACAAGGGCGAAGACGGCAAATTCGACAAATATTTCACCCCGGAAGCCGGCAAGGGTTCCTAAACCCTGCCTGAATGGCGGGGTTTCGGGCGGGCGGGTGCCCGAAATGGGCATTTTTTGTGCCACAAATGCCCGAAACGCCGCACCGGCGTGTCAGAACAGTGGCATTTGTGACGTTTTTCTGATACCAACAAAGCGTGTGGCCGAGCATGCGTTGATATGCCGGCCGAATTCGCGGGCTTCGTTGCCATCGCGGCCCACCTGCCGGGCCGGCAACAAGCCAGGGTCAGCAAACGGAAGGCAGGACGGCAGTCGTTACGGGGTGAAGGCAAACTGGGCCGTGGCCGCAAGGCTGCTGCCCACATGCCATTCGCACCCTGGCGGCGCCGCACAACCAGAAGGACGATCGCTCCATGCCACTCGCCAAGACGCTCGGTTTCGAAGTCGGGGACTATGTTGTCTATCCCAAGCACGGGGTGGGCCGGGTTGTGGAAATCCAGCATCAGGAAATTGCTGGGGTCGCGCTCGATCTGTTCGTGCTGCGCTTTGAAAAGGAGCGGATGACCTTGCGGGTGCCGATGAACAAGGTGGAAAGCGTGGGCATGCGCAAGCTGTCCAGCCAGGCGACCATGAACGAGGCGCTGACCACCCTGAAGGGCAAGCCGCGCATCAAGCGCACCATGTGGTCGCGCCGCGCCCAGGAATATGAAGCCAAGATCAATTCCGGCGATCTGGTGAGCATCGCCGAAGTGGTGCGCGACCTGCACCGCGCCGAAGATCAGCCGGAACAGAGCTATTCCGAACGGCAGATCTATGAAGCCGCCATCGGCCGGCTGGCGCGCGAACTGGCGGCGATGGAAAATATCGACGAACCGGCCGCGCAGCAGAAGATCGAACAGGTACTCAAAGCCGCCTGAACCGGGCAGCGTCCGCACCGGCCAGACAAGCGCCGCCCCGCCAGACCGGCCGGGCGGCGTTTTGCTGTCTCTTGCATTCGCACCGTCCTTGTGTATTATACAGGCAATACACAAGGAGCCTGTCATGATCCGTCCCTCCCATAGCGTGGTTGCCGCGCTGGCCGTGCTTGCCGCCTTCCCCGCCGCCGCTGCCGCTGCCGAACGCAGCTTCCCCCTGTCGGGCTTCAATCAGGTGGCGGTGGCCGGCAGCGACCGTGTCACCATCCGCAGCGGCCCGTTCAGCGTGGTGGCCAATGGTGCAGAGGCTGATCTCGACCGCCTGGAGATAACGGAAGTGGACGGCGTGCTGCGCATCGGCCGCAAGAAGGGCGATTGGGGCTGGAGTTCCAAACGCGTGGCCGTGACGGTGACATTGCCGGCGCTGATCGGCGTTCGCGTGGCCGGCTCTGCCGATGTCGATGCCGATGTTGCCCGCGCCGAAACCTTCGTGGCCAAACTCGCCGGCTCCGGCAATCTGAAGCTGGCCAGCCTGACCGCGCCGGCCGCCCGCTTCGCCCTGTCCGGTTCCGGCGGCGTGCAGGCGGCCGGCACGTGCACGTCGCTGGATATTGCCGTTTCGGGCAGCGGCGGCGCCAATCTTTCGGGCCTGAAATGCGCCACTGCCACCATCAGAGTGTCTGGATCAGGCGCCATCAGCGCCCATGCCAGCCAGACGGCGGACATCCGCAAATCGGGTTCGGGGGCGGTGCGGATTACCGGCGGTGCGCGCTGCGCCACGCGCGTGTCAGGCAGCGGCCGCGTTGATTGCGCCTGAACAGGCTCAGCCGCGCCACAAGCTGGTGATGGCGGCCATGTCGGGGCGGGGGCGTTCCTCCAGCGACGCGGTCTGCGTGCCGAAATAGAAGAAGCCGGCAATGCGTTCCGGCGCGCCGCCGCCCAGCAGCGCCAGCACCTTGTCGTCATAGGCCGCCCAGCCGGTCAGCCAATTGCCGACAAAGCCGTGCGCGTGGGCGGCAATCAGCAGATTCTGGCACAGCGCGCCGACCGAAAGTTCCTGTTCCCACACCGGAATATGGCTGGGCCGGGGGCTGGACAGCACCGCCACCAGGCACGGGGCCTGCACGGCAAACTGAGTCACCGCTTCGCGCTCCAGCCGGCCAGCGTCGGGCTTGCCGGACAGATAGATGGCCAGCAGCGCATCGGCGAAGGCAGCGCGATCTTCGATCACCACGAACCGCCACGGGAACAATTTGCCGTGATCCGGCACCCGCGCCGCGGCGGCCAGCATGGCGCCGAGCTGCGCGGCGTCGGGGCCGGGGGCCGCCATGTCGCGCGCCTTGCCGGAACGGCGCGTGGCCAGCAGCGTTGCCGGGGCGGTGAGATCGTTGAAGCTGTCCATGGCCGGGCCTTATCGCTGCTGCCGCCAGTTGCCAATGCGGCACATAAGGGCTGTTACACGGGTGACGCCAAGCCGCCGCCTGCCCGCCCCGACGCTGCTGCGGCCCATGCCAGCCATGCCAGCGCGATTTTCGCCCGGTGCTTGGCTATGCGATGCGCTGCCGCTATCACCGTCGCACCCGGCGCCGCAGCGCCGCGCGAGGGAGACGCGAATTGAGCGAGAATAGCAGCGCTGCACTGACCGACACCCGCCCGCAGTGGTTCGGCCACCCGGCCCAGCTGGCGCGGCTGTTCACCACCGAAGCCATGGAGCGGTTTGGCTATTATGGCATGCGGGCGCTCTTGACGCTCTATCTCGCCAACCATTTCCTGTTTTCCGATACCAGCACCGCCAGCCTCTATGGCGGCTTCACCGCGCTGGTGTATTTGACGCCGCTGATCGGCGGGCTGCTGGCCGACCGCTATCTGGGGTCCAAGAAGGCGGTAAAGTTTGGTGCGCTGCTGATGGCGGCGGGATACTTCACCCTGTGTTTTGGCGGGGAGGCGGCCAGGCCCTGGGCCAAGATCGACGGCACCCGCTATGACGTGACGGTTGAGACCCAGGGCAACGACAAGACGCAGTTCATCACCGCCGCCGGCCAGACCCTGCAGATCAAGGGCAACGAGGATGGCAGTGTCTCCCTTTTGAGCGCCGACGGGCAGGAGGCGCGCCGTATCGCCAAGGGCGGGTTTGAAGCCGGCGGCGACCGCGATCCGCTGTTCGTCACCATCATGCTGCTCGGGCTTTCGGCGGTCACCATCGGCAACGGCTTTTTCAAACCGAACATCTCGACGATGGTCGGCGGCCTCTATGCCAAGGGGGACAGCCGGCGCGATGCCGGGTTCACCATATTCTACATGGGCATCAATATCGGATCACTGGCCAGCCAACTTGCCTGTCCGTTCCTGGCCGCACGCTATGGCTGGTGGGCGGGCTTTTTGCTGGCGGCGCTGGGCATGGCGCTCAGCTGGTATCTGATCCAGTTCGCCGGGCCAAAACTGGAAGGCTATGGTGAGCCGCCGGCCGATGCGCCCGGCAATCCGTTGAAGCGCGACATACCGATCTATCTGGGCGCCATCGCCTTCGTGCCCTTGGTGTGGTTCCTGTTCACCAACCTGATGGCGGCGCCGCCGCCGGTGGAGGGTGCCGGGTTCATCGGCTATCTGATGGGCCTGCCGATTTTGGGCAAGATCTTGTTCGCCACCTTCCTGGCCTCAATCGTCATCATCCCGATCTGGTCGATCAGGGTGGGCAGCAAGACCGAATGGCAGATGATGCTGGCGGCCATCGTGCTGATCATCTTCAACGTGGTGTTCTGGACCCTGTTCGAACAGGCCGGTTCCAGCCTCACCCTGTTTGCCTCGCGCAATACCGATCTGTCGGTGTTCGGCCTGTTCGAAATGCAGCCGGCGCAAACCCAGTTCTTCAACGCCATCTTCATCGTGCTCTTGGCGCCGCTGTTCAGCGCGCTGTGGCAGGCGCTGGGTCGGCGCGGGCTGGAACCGGGCATTCCGGTGAAGTTTGGCCTGGCCTTGGCCGGGGTGGGCGGCGGCTTCCTGTTCCTGGTGTGGGGCAGCCAGTTTGCCGGGCCGGATTACAAGGTGGGCCTGTGGTGGCTGGCCGGGCTGTATTTCATCCATTCCGTGGCCGAACTGATGATTTCGCCGGTCGGCCTGTCGATGGTCACCAAATTGTCGATCGCCCGCGTGGTCGGCCTGATGATGGGCCTGTGGTTCGTCTCCATTGCCTGCGCGCAATATGTTGGCGGGCTGGTGGCGCAGGTGGCCAGCGTGGAAACCGTGGGCGGGCAGGTGACCAACCTGAAGGTCAGCCTTGATACCTACACGCAGGTGTTCGAAACCATCGGGCTGGTGGCGGCAGCCATCGGCGGCGTGCTGCTGCTGATCTCCCCGCTGCTGAGGAAACTGATGCACGGGGTGAAATA
>DAITMD010000230.1:0-4271 GCA_036835345.1 Sandarakinorhabdus sp.
AGACCGAATTTCCCCACGCGCTGCTGCCGCCGTTCATGAACAACCAGGGCTGCTACACCGTATCGCTGGGCAATCTCACCCGCTGGCTGGCCACGCAGGCGGAAGGCGTGGGCGTGGAAATCTTCCCCGGCTTTGCCGCTGCCGAAGTGCTGTACAACGATGATGGCAGCGTGAAGGGCGTCGCCACCGGCGATATGGGCATCGCCCGCGACGGTTCCAAGAAAGACAGCTGGACGCCGGGGCTGGAAATCCACGCCAAATATACCTTCTTCGCCGAAGGCGCGCGCGGCCATCTGTCGAAACAGGTGATCGGCCGCTTTGACCTGAGGAAAGACAGCCAGCCGCAGATTTACGGCATCGGCCTGAAGGAACTTTGGGACATAAAGGCCGAAAAACATGTGCCGGGCAAGGTGATCCACAGCCAGGGCTGGCCCTTGAATGATGCCAACGGCGGCGGGTTCCTTTATCATCAGGCGAACGGACAGGTGGCGCTGGGCTTCTCGGTCTGGCTCAATTACGACAATCCGCATCTCTCGCCGTTCGAGGAGTTCCAGCGCTGGAAAACCCACCCGGCGATCCGCGAAATCCTGGAAGGCGGCCGCCGTGTGTCCTACGGCGCGCGGGCGATCAACGATGGCGGCTGGCAGGCGGTGCCGAAACTGGCCTTCCCCGGCGGCGTGCTGATCGGCTGCGCGGCCGGTTTCGTAAACGTGCCGCGCATCAAGGGCAGCCACACCGCGATGAAGACCGGCATGATGGCCGCCGAAGCCGCCGTGGCCGCCATCGCGGCGCAGCGCGGCAATGACGAGCTGGCCGAATATGACGCGGCCTACAAAAAGAGCTGGGTGTCGGAAGAGTTGAAGATGGTCCGCAACGTGCTGCCGGCGGTGGAAAAATTCGGCAACACCATCGGCACGCTGCTGGGCGGTGTGATGATGTGGATGGAATATCTGGGCTATGAACTGCCCTTCACCTTCAAGCTGACGCCCGACAATACCCATATGCGAAAGGCCAGCGAAGCGCCGAAGATCGTCTATCCCAAGCCCGACGGCGTGATCAGCTTCGATCGGCTGACCAGCGTCTTCCTGTCGAACACCAACCACGAGGAAGACCAGCCCTGCCACCTGACACTGAAGGACCCCAGCGTGCCGGTGGAGGTGAACTATGCCCTGTACGACGAACCGGCGCAGCGCTACTGCCCGGCCGGCGTGTATGAAATCGTCGGGCTGGAAGAGGATGCGCCAAGGCTGCAGATCAACGCGCAGAACTGCGTGCACTGCAAGACCTGCGATATCAAGGACATGACGCAGAATATCAACTGGGTGGTGCCGGAAGGCGGCGGCGGGCCGAATTATCCCAATATGTAGCGCAGCGCCGCGAGCGCGCGTGCCGCGCGCCGACAGGCGCAAGCTCGGCCGGGCTGGCGGCTGGCCCGCAGGTCAGCCGAACAGCTTTGACGGCGTGGCCTGGCCACGCCCTTTCTTCCTGCCTTGGCATTCCAAACGGACCCGGCGGCTCCGCCGCCGGCCGTGCCCGAACGCGCCCCCCCGCGACACCCCATCCCCCTCGACAACCCCCCCCCCACGCGCCATCCTCCCACCGATGCGTCTCCTGTTCCCCACCGCCCTTGGCCTCGCCCTCAGCCTCGCCACCGCCGCCCACGCTGCGCGTCCGGCGCTGCCCGGCAGTGACAGCCCGCTGCACGCCTATGTGATCGGGCGCTATGCCGCGCTGGGCAATGATGTGGCGCTGGCCAGCCGGCTGCTGGAAACGGCCCGCGCTGCCCAGCCGGTGGGCGGTTCGGCCACGCGCCGCGCGTGGGAGCTGGCAATCATTTCCGGCGATCAGTCGCGCAGTTTCCAGCTGGCGCGCAGCCTCGCCGCCAGCGGCAGTGCGGAACCGGAAATCAGCATGGCCCGGCTGGCCGAAGCGGTGATCCGCAAGGACTTCGCGCTGGCGGCGCAGCTCAGGCAGAAGATCGGCCGCGAAGGCTGGCCGATGGTGGCCGGGCCGGTCATCGATGCCTGGCTGGCAACCGCGCGCGGCGACAGCGCCGCCGGGCTGATGCTGCTCGATCCGCAGCGCCATCAGGGGTTTCTGCGCGGCTATATCGCCGAACAGCGCGCCCATATGCTTTCCAGCCTGGGCCGGTGGGACGAAGCCGCCGCCGCCTATCGCCAGGCGCGGGCCAGCGGTGGGCCAGCCGCCATGTTCCTGCGCCAGGGGCAGGCCGATGCCCTGATGATGGCCGGCAAGCGCGAGGAGGCGCTGGCGACCCTGTTCGGCAGCGATGGGCCCACTGTGGCAGCGCGCGAACGGCTGCGCGCCGGCAAGCGGCTGGGCCCGCTGGCGCCGCAGCCGCGCCAGGCGCTGGCGTGGCTGTCGGTGCGGCTGGCCGGCGATCTGGCCCGTGAACGCGCTGAACCGCTGGCGCTGCTGTTTGCCCGGCTGGCCACCTATATGGCGCCGGAACTGTCGATCACGTGGATCACCGCCGGCGATGCGCTGGGCCGGGCCGGGCATCATGATCAGGCGCTGGCAGCGCTGGACCGGGTGCCCGGCGGGCTGGGCATGGACGGCGCCGTGCGCGCCCGCCGCGCCGATGTGCTGGAAGCCGCGGACCGCAGCGAAGCCGCCGGCAACCTGCTGCGCGCTGCTGCCGATTCACCGGGCGCCAGCGCCGATGACTGGCAGGGGCTGGCCGGCTGGCACCAGCGCGGCGGACGGTTCGCCGAAGCCGCAGCGGCATATGGCACCGCGCTGGACCGTTTTGGCCCGGCGCTCGGCGCGGCGGCGTGGAACCTGCATTACATGCGCGGCATGATGCGCGACCGGGCCGGCGACTGGCCGGGGGCAGAGGCGGATTTCCGCGCCGCGCTGAGGCTGTTCCCCGACGAGCCCGGCGTGCTCAACTATCTGGGCTACAGCCTGATGGAAAAGGGCGGTGATCGCGATGAGGCGCGCGCGCTGGTGGAAAAGGCTGCCCGGCTGCGCCCCGGTGATGGCGGCATCACCGATTCGCTGGGCTGGATGCAACTGGCCGCCGGCGAGGTGGACAAGGCCGTCACCACGCTGGAACGTGCCGTCAGCCTGGAACCGGAAGATCCGACGATCCTGGGCCATCTGGGCGATGCGCTGTGGCAGCAAGGGCGCCGGATCGAGGCGCGTTTCCGCTGGCGGCAGGCGCTTGGGCTGGACGGGGAGGCGGATGAACGCCGCCGCCTGCAGGCCCGGCTGGACTATGGCCTGGATGCCGCGCCGGCGATGCTGGCCCTGCGCTGATACTTGCAGCCGGGCGCACTCCGCGCCAAAGCCGCCTGCGATGCTGAGCGAAGCCGCCCCTGCCAAGATCAACCTGGCCCTGCACCTGCGCCGGCGGCGGCAGGATGGCTATCATGATCTGGAAACCGTCTTTGCCTTCACAGGGTTTGGCGACACGCTGACCGCGAAAGCCGCAGACCATCTGTCGCTCACCCTGTCCGGCCCCACGGCGGCGGCCGCGGATGTGGGCGATGACAATCTGGTGCTGCGCGCCGCCCGTGCGCTGGCGGCGGCAGCGGGCATCACCGCCGGCGCGCGGCTGCACCTCGACAAGCGGATCCCGGTGGCGGCCGGGCTGGGCGGCGGATCGGCCGATGCCGCCGCCGCGCTGAGGCTGCTGAACCGCCTGTGGGGGCTGAACTGGCCGCTGGACCGGCTGGCGGGGCTGGCCGCGCCGCTGGGCGCCGATGTGCCGGTCTGTGTGTTCAGCCGCACGCTGTTCGGAGCGGGGAAGGGGGAGGCACTGTCGGATTGGCCGCAGCAACTGGCCGGCACCCCGCTGCTGCTGGTCAATCCGAACGTCGCGGTGGCCACCGGGCCGGTGTTCGCCGGCTGGGACCGGCAGGACCGCGGCGGCATCGCAGCCGGCGCAGCGCTTGGCGATCTGCGCAACGACATGACGGCAGCGGCCATCGCCATCGCGCCGGAAATCGCCGCTGTTCTGGCGGCGTTGGACAATACAGCCGCCACCCTTGTTCGCATGAGCGGTTCCGGCGCTACCTGCCTGGCGCTGTATGGCAGCATCGCCGCCCGCGATGCGGCCGCCGTGATGATGACGAAGCGCGGTTGGTGGCTGGCGGCAACGCACATCATCTGAATCTGCCTGAGCCAATGCGAGTCGCGCTCGAAAGATCGGGGGCAGCGGGATTTCGGCCTGAAAGCTTTGCTGTGCACCGCAATAGAAACGCTACGTCATTCATCCAAACTATTGAAAACGCGATATTGCAGCG
>DAITMD010000231.1:0-4265 GCA_036835345.1 Sandarakinorhabdus sp.
CAATTGCCGCCGAACAGATCAGCCCGGCTGCAATCAAGACGCGATGCACGGCGAAATTCCTCCGACGAGTTGGTGCCGGGAACAGTCAAGCCCCCCAATTGGCTGCTGTCAATCGCGATTGCCGCGTAACAATTTTATGACAGAGGAGAAGTCATCGCTGCCGCCGCCGTTGTTGACCAGCAGCTGATACAGGCTTTCACCTTGGGCGCCCATCGGCACACTGGCGCCCACGCCCTGCGCGGCGGCCATGGCCAGCTTCAGATCCTTCAGCATCAGGGCCGCGGCAAATCCGCCGGCATAATCGCGGTTGGCCGGCGAGGTGGGCACCGGGCCGGGCACCGGGCAGTAACTGGTCATCGACCATGATTGCCCACTGGCCTTCGAGGAAATGTCAAAGAAGGTCTGCGCGTCCAGACCCAGTTTCTCGGCCAGCACAAAGGCTTCGGCGGTGGCGATCATGGTGGCGCCCAGGATCATGTTGTTGCAGATCTTCGCCGCCTGCCCCATGCCCGCGCCGCCGGCGTGGATCACCGCCTTGCCCATCTGCGCCAACACCGGCCGGGCCTGCGCAAAGGCCGCATCCGGCCCGCCAACCATGAAGGTGAGCGTGCCGGCATCCGCCGCCGCCGTGCCGCCCGAAACCGGTGCATCCACCATGGCCAGACCCCTGGCCGCCGCCGCTTCGCCCAGCGCCTTGGCAGTGGCAACATCGATGGTGGAACAATCGATCAGCACCGCATCCTTGCCGGCCGCCGCGAACAGCTGCCCCTCATAGGCGCTGCGGACATGGGAACCGGCCGGCAACATGGTGATGATCACATCGGCCCCGGTGGCGGCATCCACCGCACCGCCCGCCGCACTTGCCCCGCCAGCCACCACCCGCGCCAGCGCATCGGCGGACAGATCATAGGCCCACACTTCATGCCCGGCCTTCACCAGATTGAGGGCCATGCCGCCGCCCATGTTGCCGACGCCGATGAAGGCGATGATCATCCTTTGTGCTCCTGCCCGTTTCGGGCTGCAATTTTGACACTATTGACGCATTTCGCGGGAATGCCGCACCCGCCTGTTTCACGCCCCGCCGGTGCTGCAGCGGGCCAGGAGCATGATGACAGGCCTTGCCGCTGTAGGACAGACGGTTGCTGAGCCGTTTATTGGCCGCTCCAGTTCCCCGGCCGCTTTTCCACAAACGCCGCCATGCCTTCCTTCTGGTCGGCGCTGCCGAACAGGCCGTGGAACAGCCGGCGTTCGAAGCGGATGCCGTCCTTCAGGCTCATTTCAAACGCCGCGTCGATTTCTTCCTTCACCGCGATGCTGGCCAGCGGCGCCATGCCGGCAATCGCCTCGGCCAGCTTCAACGCTTCATCGAGCAGCGCCTCGGTGGGCACCACCCGCGCCACCAGCCCCGAACGCTCCGCCTCGGCAGCGTCCATCATCCGGCCGGTGAGGCACATTTCCATCGCCTTGGCCTTGCCGATGGCCCGCACCAGCCGCTGCGATCCGCCCATGCCCGGCGTGACGCCCAGCTTGATCTCCGGCTGGCCGAACCTGGCATTTTCGGCCGCGATGATGATGTCCGCCATCATTGCCAGCTCGCAGCCGCCGCCCAGCGCGAAACCGCTCACCGCCGCGATCCACGGCTTGCGGGTGGCGGTCACATAGTCATAGCCGGCGAAGAAATTGCTGCCATACATCTGCGCGAAGCTTTGCCCGCTCATTTCCTTGATGTCCGCGCCGGCGGCAAAGGCCTTCTCGCTGCCGGTGATGACAAGGCATAGCTGCGACGCATCGGCATCATAGGCCGCAAACGCCGCGATCAGATCGGCCAGCACCTGGCTGTTCAGCGCATTGAGCGCCTGCGGGCGGTTGAGGCGCACCAGCGTGACAGCGCCGCGCTGTTCGACAAGGATGGTTTCGTAGGCCATGTCATACTCCAATCCTCTCCCCCTTGCGGGGAGGGCATTCGCAAAAACTCGATCCTCCCCCATTGGGGGAGGTGCCCGCAGGGCGGAGGGGGCAGTGAGCACTGCCCTTGCCGCCCCCTCCGTCAGCCTTCGGCTGCCCCCTCCCCCAAAGGGGGAGGAGTGGTCATCCCATCGTGGGAATGACAAAGGCGCTGCCCCCATCCATCCCGCCATCCGGCCACCTGCCCGTCACCGTCTTGCGCTTGGTCCAGAACTGCACGCCTTCCATGCCGTGCTGTCCGATGTCGCCAAAGGCGCTGCGCTTCCAGCCGCCAAAGCTGTGATAGGCCACCGGCACCGGGATCGGCACGTTCACGCCCACCATCCCCACATTCACCCGCGCCGCAAATTCGCGCGCTGCGTGGCCGTTGCGGGTGAAGATGGCGACGCCGTTGCCATATTGATGCCGGCTGGGCAGGGCGAGCGCCGCTTCAAAATCGGGCGCGCGCACGATCTGCAGCACCGGGCCGAAGATTTCCTCCCGATAGGACTGCATGGCCGGCGTGACATGATCGAACAACGTCGGCCCCACGAAAAACCCGCCCTCATGCCCCTGCAAGGTGAAGCCGCGCCCATCCACCACCAGCTCGGCACCCTCGTCCACGCCCATCTGGATATAATTTTCGATGCGCGCCTTGTGCGCGGCGGTCACCACCGGGCCATAATCGGCTTCCGGATCGGTGGACGTGCCGATGCGCAGGGCTGCAATCGCCGGCAGCAGTTTGGCCCGCAAAGCCTCCGCCGTCGCATCGCCCACCGGCACCACCACCGGCAGCGCCATGCAGCGTTCGCCCGCGCTGCCAAAGGCCGCCCCGGCCAGATCGCGCACCACCTGGTCCAGATCGGCATCGGGCATCACCACGGCGTGGTTCTTCGCGCCGCCCATCGCCTGCACCCGCTTGCCGCGTGCGCAGCCTTGGCTGTGGATATATTCCGCCACATCGGATGAGCCGACAAAGCTGATCGCGGCGATATCGGGATGCTGGATGATGGCGTCCACCATCTCCTTGTCGCCATTGACCACGCTGAAAATGCCATCGGGCAGGCCGGCGCGGCGGAACAGATCGCCCAGCATCACCGGCAGGGTGGGATCGCGTTCCGATGGCTTCAGGATGAAGGCATTGCCCACCGCGATGGCCACGCCCGCCATCCACATCGGGATCATCGCCGGGAAATTGAACGGGGTGATGCCCGCGCCAATGCCGATCGGCTGCCGGAACGCCCAGATATCGATGCCCGGCCCCGCCCCGTGGCTATATTCGCCCTTCAGCACATGGGGGATGCCGCAGCAGAATTCGATCACCTCCAGCCCGCGCTGAATATCGCCCTTCGAATCGGCCAGCACCTTGCCATGTTCGCTCGACAGCACGCGGGCCAGTTCATCGATATTGGCCTCCACCAACTCCTTGAACTTGAACATCACCCGGGCGCGGCGCTGCGGATTGGTGGCGGCCCACGCCGGCTGCGCGGCGCGCGCAGCGGTCACCGCCTGCTCCAGCAGATCGCCGCCCGCCAGCCGCACCTCGGCCTGCACATGGCCATTGTTGGGATCATACACCGGGCTGGTGCGGCTGCCGTGGCTGACCGGCTGGCCGGCGATATGATGATCGATGATGCGCATGCGCCGCCTTCTACGCCCGGCAGCGCCAGCCTGCCACCCACAGATGCATCAGCCTGTGCAGCCCTCGGGCAGCGCCTGCCGGCAATGATCGCTGCCCTGTTCCACCTGCAGCGTGGCGTGGCCGATGCCATAACGGTGGTGCAGCGCATGGGCGATGTTGGCCAGCACTTCATCGCCCGGGTGGCCAGCCGGCATCACCAGATGCGCCGTCAGCACCGCGCCGGTGGTGCCCTGCGGCCAGATGTGCAGATCATGCACCGCGCTCACGCCGTCCAGCCCGGTCAGCCAGCGTTCCACCGCCGCCGGCTCGATCCCCGCCGGCACGGCATCCAGCGCCAGCGCCAGCGATTCGCGCAGCAGCCCCCAGGTGGCGCGCAGCACCAGCGCGGCAATCATCAGGCCCAGCACCGGGTCCACCCAGTTCCACCCGGTCAGCCGGATCAGCAGCCCGCCGGCCACCACGCCGGCCGACACGCCGGCATCGGCCATCATATGCAGATAGGCGCCGCGGATGTTCACATCACCGCCACTTTGCCCGGATTTGCGGCCGCTGAGGAACATCAGCGCCGTGGCCACGTTCACGATGATGCCGATGCCGGCCACGATCATCACCAGATCGCCCGAAACCGGCAGCGGATCGGCCAGACGGTGGATCGATTCAAACGCGATCCCGCCGCACG
>DAITMD010000232.1:0-4265 GCA_036835345.1 Sandarakinorhabdus sp.
TGCACAGCCTGCCGGCCCCGGCACCGGGCGCGCGGCTGATGGCGGCCGGCGTGATCGGCACGACCCGGCTGATCGACAATATCGCAGTTTAGCGGCGGCGGCGCGGCGGGCCGGCCATGGGGCCATAGCCCAGCGGCGAACCCCACTGGCCAATACCCCCATAGCCATTAAGGCCGCCATAACCGAAGCCGCCGTAACCAGGGCCACCAAAGCCGCCGCCAATCTGGCCGCCGCCGCTGGCATAGCCCAGGCTGAAGCCCTGCAGGCCGCCGAAATTGCTGGTGCCGCGCATCACCGAAATGGCGGCGCTGCCGGTATCGCCCACCGGCATCACCGCCGTGCCGGCCATCCCGAAGGTGCCGCCGCTGCCGGCAAACATTGATACTTCGCCGTGCACCTTGCGATCTGGCACCGCGCTGCCGCCTTCGCCGTAGAATTCGGGGTAGAGCGAGCGGCCGAGCAGGCTCTGCCGTTCCGGCTGAACGGGGGTGAGCACCGGCTGACGTTCCGGGCCGTTGGCGGCGGCATCCAGCACCGCATCACGCTCGGCCGCGCTGAGGCGCACGACTTCGGTGGCGCTGCCGGCGGCGGACAGGGACAGGGCAAGGAGGGGAAGCACGATGCGCATGATCCTGCTTAGCACAGTTCAGTCTTGCTCGCGCCTGAATGGGCCGTGCGCATCAAGATATTCGATTTCCTCGACAACGGCCGCGGTTTCGCGCGCCAGATAATCGGCCACGGCGCGGCGGAAGCCGGGATTGGGGATATAATGCGCCGAAATCACCGGGGTTGGGCGATAGCCGCGCGCCAGCTTGTGCTGCCCCTGCGCGCCGGCCTCCACGCGGCGACGGCCATTCGCAATGGCCCAGTCGATGGCCTGATAATAGCACAGCTCGAAATGCAGGAAGGGCACATCCTCCCGGCAGCCCCAGTAGCGGCCATAGAGGCATTCATCGCCAATGAAGTTCAATGCGCCGGCAATCGCCCGCCCGCCGCGCAGCGCCAGCATCAGCAGCACCCGGTCGCCCATGGCTTCGCTGATCTGGCTGAAGAAACTGCGCGTCAGATAGGGCTGCCCCCATTTGCGTGCGCCGGTGTCCTGATAGAAGACCCAGAAATCGTCCCAATGCGCTTCGGTGATGTCGCGGCCGGTCAGATGGACGATCTCCAGGCCAGCGACAGCGCGTTCGCGTTCCTTGCGGATCATCTTGCGGCGGGAGGAGGACAGGGCGGCCAGGAAATCCGCGAAATCCCGGTAGCTGTCGTTCACCCAGTGAAACTGCTCGCCCGTGCGCATCAGCCAGCCCGCGTCGCGGAACAGCGCCTGCTGATCGGGGCTGATGAAGGTGGCATGGGCGCTGGAAAAGCCATTGCCCGTGGTGATCTGCTGCGCCGCTGCGATCAGGACCGGCCCGGCGGCGGGATCGCGCAGCAGCAACCTTGGCCCGGTTGCCGGCGTGAACGGAAATGCCGCCTGCAGCTTGGGATAATAATCCCCGCCCGCCCGCCTCCAGGCATCGGCCCAGGCGTGATCGAACACATATTCACCCTGGCTGTGGGTTTTCAGATAGGCGGGCATGATGCCGGCCGGGCGGCCATCGGCGCCATCGGCCACCAGATGCACCGGCTGCCACCCGGTGCGCACGCAGGCGCTGCCCGATGCCTCCAGCGCGCGGAAGAATTCACCTTGCGCGAACGGGTTTTCCGGGCCGGCGCAGGCGTTCCAGTCCGCCAGCGAAATCTCGCTGGCGCTGCCCACCACGCGCACCGGCACCTGCGCCATCAGGCGATCTCGATCACCGCATCCACTTCCACGGCCACGCCGCGCGGCAGCACGGCCACGCCCACGGCAGCGCGCGCATGGCGGCCGGCATCGCCAAACACCTCCACCATCAGATCGGACGCGCCGTTGCCCACTTCGGGTTGATCGGTAAAATCCGGGTGGCTGGCAACAAACACGCCCAGCTTCACCACGCGCTTCACCCGGCCCAGATCGCCCAGTGCCGTCCTCATCTGCGCAATCAGGCCCACGGCGCAGCGGCGCGCGGCGGCCTGGCCATAGGGCACGTCCACCGTATCGCCCAGCCGGCCCTTCATCAGGCTGCCATCCTCGGCGAAGGGGATCTGGCCGCTGATGTGCATCAGGCTGCCGGCAATCACCGTGGGGACATAATTTGCGGCCGGCGCGGCCGCGTTTGGCAGGGTGATGCCCAGCGCGGCGAGTTTCTGTTCGGGGGTCATGCTTCAGCCTTTCAGAATGGTTTCTATGTGGGACAGCATGGCCGGCCAGTCATCATGGCGGGCGTGGGCATCGGGGGCCGGCGGGATCAGGTGGCGCACTTCGGTCTCGGCGACCATGTGCAGGCGGTGGACATGCGGGGTGTGCGCGGCGACCGAGGTGTGATTGGGCGGCAGATCGTCGATGAAGATGGCTTTTGAGGGCTGAAATTCATCCAGCAGTTTCTTCAGCGGCTCGCCCTTGCCGCCCTTGTTGCCGATCACCCGGTACGGCATGCCCAGCCGCGCCAGTTCAGCCGTGCGGCGCTGCGCGTGGGCATCGGCGATGTTGGTGAGCACCACCACATCGCAGTGCTTCGCCAGCTGGCCCAGCGAATCGACTGCGTGGGCGATCGGCTGCTGGTTGTGCATCCAGTCAGCAAAGAAGCCATCGAGCAGCGGCGGAAACTCCTGCGGGGCCACGGCGCTGCCATCGGCGCGCTTCACATTGCCGGTGAGCGCGAAACTGTCCATGGTCAGCGTCAGACCGTGCGCCGCGCGCAGATACTCGATGAACGGCGCGATGAAGTGCAGCAGCACCCCGTCGCAATCCGACACGATGAGCGGGCGCGGCTTCACCAGTCGCTGCCCAGTTTGCGCGCGGCACTGGCAAGCTGTTCCGGCTTCACGCCAATCGCATCGGCAGTGGCGACCAGATCATGTTCATTGGCCATCAGATAGTCGAGCAGCGCCATCAGTGTGGCGGGCTTGTCGGCACCTGCCCTCAGCGCGGCGCCATCCATCCCGGTCAGCGCGAGAAAGCGCGGCCCCATCTCCTCATCGCCGGCCACATGGGCCAGTGCCTGCAAGGCAAGAACAGCCGGATCGGCGGGGGAGGGGCGGTCGCGCAGCACAGGCCTAGCCCTACCGGCTGCGCCGCGCGCTGCCAAGCCGGGGCGGCTCTGCGCGCGCCTGTCACCTATGGTCGCAATCATGGTTAAGCCCGGGCGGGTGCTGCCGTCATTGAACCAGGCAGTCGAAATAGGCGTTAGGGTGCAGCATGATCGAATGGCAGCGCAATCAGACCCGGTTTTTCAGCATCGATCTGGAAACCGCCGACGCACGCCTGCTGGCCAGAATATTGAAAGACAGGTCCCAGCAGCTGCTAACGGAAGGGCGGGTGGAGATCGAGCGGCGGCTGATCGATTACAGCAGCCAGATTACCCGCTATGCGCTGCCGGGAGCGGAATTGTTCAGCGAGGAGGATTTTGCCGAGCTGTGCATCCATCTGGCAACCGCGCGCCGCTGGCAGGTGGCGCACCGGCCCAAGCATTGGGATCAGCATGGCCAGGTGATCGTGACGCTGGATTATGGCGATGCCGGGGAGCGGGCGTGGACTTCGCGGGAATGGCGGATCGCGCCCCGTGCGCCGGTGATCGAACAGCTGCGGCTCAGCCTGCGTCAGCTGGCTCCGGAAAACTGCGCCGAGTCCGAACCGGATTGAACCGGCGATACGAAAAAGGGCCGACGTTGCCGCCAGCCCCGTTCATGCCATCAGGCGGCGCAGGCGCGCTTACTTGATCTTGGCTTCCTTGAATTCCACGTGTTTGCGGGCCACCGGATCATATTTGTTGAACGCCAGCTTTTCCGTCTTGGTGCGCGGGTTCTTCTTGGTGACATAATAATAGCCGGTGTCGGCAGTGGACACGAGCTTGATCTTGATGGTGGTCGGCTTGGCCATGGTACCTGTTCCGCTTTTCCGGTTCCGCAAAAATAGCTTGGTGCCGCAGCGACCGGGGCCGGCGCGGGAAGGCGCGTCCAATGGGCAAACGCGCCGGGAAAGTCAAGCGCCATGGCCGGCGCCGCAGCCATGATTGTGGCGCTGGCGGTTGGCAGCGGCGGCTTATGCCCCTATTTCCGGCGACATGACTCCGATTTTTCTTGAAGACCGCGCCGTGATTGCCGTGGACGGCGCGGACGCGGCAGCGTTTCTGCAAGGCCTCGTTACCCACGACATGGCGCTGCTGGCACCAGATCTGCCGCTGTTC
>DAITMD010000233.1:0-4254 GCA_036835345.1 Sandarakinorhabdus sp.
ATCCGCCCATAAAGATCGGGCCGGCGATCGCGGAAGAAACCGAAGGCGGCGCGGTGGCGGGCGGCGAGATCGAGATCGAAGGTGGCCATCACCATGCCCGGCGTCACATCATCCAGATCGTGGACAATATCGCCGCGCTGATCGCAGGCAAAGCTGGTGCCGTAAAATGTCTGGACGTGCGGCGTCCCCGCCTCCTCCGTGCCGATGCGGTTGCAGGCCAGCACCGGCACCACGTTCGACACGGCATGGCCCACCATCGCCCGCCGCCACAGCCGCCGCGTGTCGAGTTCGGGATCGTGCGGTTCGGTGCCGATGGCGGTGGGATAGAGCAGTATCTCGGCCCCCATCAGCATCATGGCGCGCGCGGTTTCGGGATACCATTGGTCCCAGCAGATGCCCACGCCCACCACGCCGTGCCGTGTCGGCCACACCTTGAAGCCGGTGTTGCCGGGGCGGAAATAGAATTTCTCCTCATATCCCGGCCCGTCCGGGATATGGCTCTTGCGATAGACGCCCATGATGTTGCCGCCATCATCGATCATGGCCAGGCTGTTGTAATGATGGTGCCCGTCCTTCTCGAAGAAGCTGCACGGGATATGGGTGCGCGTCTCCAGCGCCACCTCGCGCATTGCCGCAACTGCCGGGTGCCGATCCACCGGCAGCGCATTTGCGAACAGCCCCTCATCCTCATGCCGGCAGAAATAATGGCCTTCGAACAGTTCGGGCGGCAGCACCACCTGCGCGCCGGCCGCGGCGGCAGCGCGGGCGGCGGCGGCGGTCATGGCGATATCGGCGCCGCGCTGGCCGGAAAAGGCCAGTTGCAGGCCGGCGACGGTGATGGTGCGGGTCATGCCTGCGGCGATAGCGCCAATATGCGGCGCGGGAAAGACTGGCGTTATTTCGGCTGCTGCTGGGTGATGCAGTGAAAACTGCCGCCGCCGGTCAGAATATGATCGGCGCGCATGCCGATCACCTGACGGTCTGGGAACATCGCGGCGATCGCCTTCACCGCATCATCATCGCTGCCGCTGCCATAAAGCGGCACCACCACCACGGCGTTGGCGATGTAGAAATTCATGTGGCTGGCCGGCACGATCTGGCCGTCGCGCACCACCTTTCCGGGCGATGGCACCGGCACGATTTCAAGGCCGAAATCGCGGGCACGGTCCCACGCGTCGTCATAGATATCCTTGTTGGGATCATCGCTGCCGGCCGCCACCGGCAGTGCCAGCCGCCCCGGCGCCACGAAACGCGCCAGATTGTCGACATGGCCATCGGTGTGATCGTTCACCAATCCGTCGCCCAGCCACAGCACCCGGTCCAGCCCCAGATCGCGGCGCAGGTGGCTTTCCACCTCCACCCGGTCCATGCGCGGATTGCGGTTGGGGTTGAGCAAACATTGCTCGGTGGTCACCACCAGGCCGGTTCCGTCCACATCGATGGCGCCGCCTTCCAGCACCCAGTTGTGGCGGGCCAGCGGCAACTTGCACTGGGCAGCGACGAAATCCGCCACGGCTTCATCGCCGGGCAGATCATATTTGCCGCCCCAGAAATTGAACCGGAACCCCGCCGCTGCCGGGCCATGGGCGGATTGCAGGAACAAGGGCCCGGTATCGCGTAGCCAGATATCGCCGAACGCATAGTTGTGAATACGCACGTCGGCATCGCCCAGCAGGGTGCGCGCTGCAGCCGCCGCCTTGTCGTTTGCCACCAGCAGCTCCACCCGCTCGCCGGTTGCGATGGCCCGCACCATGGCAGCCACTTCGGCCTGCGCCGGCCCCAGATCGTCTTCCCACAGCTCGGCGTGTGACGGCAGCGCCGTCCACGTGGCAGCGTGCGGCGCCCATTCTGCCGGTTGCCGTGCCGTCATGCCGCCTCAAACCTCACCATCACCCCCCGAACAGCCCGGCTTCGCAACCGTGGCAGACTGCGAACCTGCCGATTAACCTGTTGCCGGAGCAATTGATTGCCAGCCAAAATCCGGGCTGGCAACCTCCTGTCTGCACCGCCCGGCCTCAAGGCGTGCCGGTATTGTCGCCGCCGGCCTTGAATCCCTGCGCCACCACATACCATTCGCTCGATCCCTTGCGACTGGCCGGCGGCTTCACATGCTTCACCGTCGTAAAATGCCGTTTCAGCAGCGCAGTCAGCTGCCCGTCACCGCCGCCGGCCAGCACCTTGGCCAGAAACGTGCCGCCGGGCCTGAGCAGCCGGGTCGCCATGTCCAGCCCCACTTCGATCAGGCCCATGGTGCGCAGATGGTCGGTCTGCTTGTGGCCCACAGTGTTGGCGGCCATGTCGCTCATCACCAGATCGGCCGGCCCGCCCAGCGTCTGCAGGATCAGGGCTTCGGCATCGTCGTCGGTGATATCCTTCTGGAACAGGTCCACTCCGGCAATCGGCTCGATCGGCAGCAGGTCCATGCCCACCACGCGCGCCTTCGGCCGCTTTTCCTTCACCACCTGGCACCAGCCGCCCGGCGCCGCGCCCAGATCGACCACGCGCTCCACCCCGGCCAGCAGACCAAACTGCCCGTCCAGTTCCTTCAGCTTGAACGCGGCCCGGCTGCGATAGCCCTGCGCACGCGCTGCCGCCACATAGGGATCGTTCAGATGCCGTTCCAGCCAGCGGGTCGATTGCGGGCTGCGTCGCCGCGCGGTTTTCACCCGCACCTTGCCGCCGCGCGATTTGCCGCCGGTGCCTGTGGGTCCGCCGCTGCTGCCGGCGCTCATGAACCGGCCATCCACACCCCGTCACGCGCCATCAACGTCCGCAAGATGCCCTCGCGGATGCCGCGATCCGCCACCCGCACCTGCCCGCCCGGCCAGCGCGCCAATATCGCATCCAATATGGCACAGCCCGCCACGATCAGCTCCGCCCGGTCCGGCCCCACGCAGGCGATGCGCGCCCGTTCCGCCACGCTCCTCAGCCCGATGGATCGGCACAGCGTGGCCAGTTCGGCGGCCGCCACCGCGCAGCCATCCACCTGCCGCCGATCATAGCCCGGCAGGCCCAGCTGCACACTGGCCAGCGTGGTGATCGTGCCCGATGTGCCCAGCAACTGCACATCCCGCACGCCGCGCGCCGCCAGCCGCCGGGCGAACTTGTCCAGCCACGGCCACACCTCGCCCAGCATCCGGTCATAGGCGGCGATACGGTCGTCGGCCTCAGGCCACTGCGGTTCGGTTTCGGCCAGGCTGACCACGCCCCACGGCATCGAAATCCAGTCAAGTATGGCTGGCTGGCCGTCCACTGCGCCGGCTTCCACCAGCATCAGTTCGGTCGATCCGCCGCCGATATCGAATACCAGCGCCGGCGGGCCATCAGGTTCGATCAGCACATGGCAGCCCAGCACCGCCAGCCGCGCCTCTTCAGCAGCGCTGATCACATCCAGCGCGATGCCGGTTTCCTTGTAGACACGTTCCACAAAGGCCAGCCCGTTGCTGGCCCGGCGGCAGGCTTCGGTCGCAACATTGCGGGTGAAGCGCACGTCGCGCCGCGCCAGCTTGTCGGCACAGGCGCTCAGCGCCGTGAGTGTGCGGTCCATCGCGGCATCCGAAAGCCTGCCCGCATCCAGGAGGCCTTCGCCCAGCCGCACCACGCGGCTGAACGCATCGACCACGGTGAACCCGTCCGGGCTGGGCCGGGCGATCAGCAGGCGGCAATTGTTGGTGCCCAGATCAAGCGCGCCATAAGAACGGGAGCGGCGGCTCTGCTGCGGGGGGGGGCGCAGGCGCGCGGCAGGCCCGCTGTGGGGGCCGCCGGATGCCGCGGCATCGGGGGGCAAAGCATCACGTGCCGGCATCGGCGAACGTCCAGTCAATCATCACCGCCTTGGCCGGGAATACGGCCGCAGCGGAACCTGAACACACGCTAGCCATTTCGCTGGCCGAACGCAAATCTGCCGCTGCGAAGCGGTTGACCCGGCCGGCCGCGGGCGGTAAGGCCCGCGCTCGCTGAGCACTGCCCCGTCGTCTAAAGGTAAGACTCCGGACTCTGACTCCGTTAATCGAGGTTCGAATCCTCGCGGGGCATCCAGCGCTTCAGGCTCATATCGCCAGCGCCAGTCGCGTCGCCTCGTTTATGGCGGCCTTTGCATCCAGCTCTGCCGCCTCGTGTGCGCCGCCGATCAACCGGGCGGGCACGCCGCGCGCCAACAGCGCATCATAAAGGCTGCGTTCCGGCACCTGGCCGGCGCAGATGATCACCGTGTCCACCGCGAACAGCCGCGGCTCGCCGTCCACCACCGTGTGC
>DAITMD010000234.1:0-4253 GCA_036835345.1 Sandarakinorhabdus sp.
TTACCCACGTGCCGACCTGATATTCGCCGTTCACGCGCGGCGGTTTCACGCGGAATTGCCAGGCGGCTTCCTGGACGGCATAGCCCAGCCCCGATCCGGGGGATTCGCCGATGGCCTTGCAATCCTCCACCTTGAAGCGCGGCGCGGTGCGGCAGGCGATCAGGCCCCAGGCGCCGGGCCGGCCCTTGCCCTTGATATAAAAGGCCAATTCCGCATCGGTCGGCTCACGTTGCCATTCGGCAGCATAAAGCTTGCTGCCATCGGGCGCCACGCCCACCACCGCGCTGTCGGGCGGGCCGCCGGCGGCCATCTGGGCCGGCGGGCTCTCCATCTGCGGGATCTTGGCCAGATCGAACCCGCGCAATTCCGGATCGCCAAAGCTCCACTTGGCCGGCGGCGCATCGGGCACCACCACCACCGGCTTGGGCTGCGGCGCGCTGCGCTCGGTCTTGGGGCGCGGCTGCTGCTTCGGTGTGGGCTTGGCCTGCTGCGGCGAAGGCGCGGCGATGTTGGTTGCGACCATCGACGTGACGCCCGGCTTGCCCTTGGGCCGCGGCGGCGCCAGCAGCAACAGCAGCAGGATCAGCAGCACGTGCAGCGCCAGCACAATCGCCAGCACCGACACGCGGCGACGTTCCGGCAGCACGCCGGGCGCGGGGGCAAGGAACGAGGCGGTCTGTGCGTTCAATCTGGCAGCTGGCGAAGAGCGGGGCAGGCCTCCATAGGCTGCACCGTCCCCCGCCGGCTAGTCGAGATTTGGCCGCAGCAACTGCTCGGCGCGCTCCCGGCTTACGCCCAGCCGCGCGGCATAATCCTCCAGCTGGTCGGGGCCGATGCGCGCCACGCCGAAATAGGCGCTTTCCGGATGAGCGAGATAAAACCCCGAAACCGCCGCCGTCGGCCACATGGCGAAACTGTCGGTCAGCGTGATGCCGGCGCGTTCTTCCACGTGCATCAGATCGAAGATGTGGGTTTTCAGGCTGTGCTCCGGGCAGGCCGGATAGCCCGGTGCCGGGCGGATGCCGGTATAACGCTCGCGGATCAGATCCTCGTTGCTCATCCGGTTACCCTTCTCGTGGCCCCAGATTTCCCGGCGCACGCGCTCGTGCAGATACTCCGCGAACGCCTCCGCCAACCGGTCGGCCAGCGCCTTCAAAAGGATATCGTTGTAATCATCATTTGCTGCCTTGAAGCGGGCCAGTTGCGTGTCGATCCCCTCGCCCGCCTGCACCGCGAAACAGCCCAGCCAGTCGGCCTCCGGGTGAATGAAATCCGCCAGGCACATGTTGGCCCGGCCATCCCGCTTGGCGATCTGCTGGCGCAGGAACGGCAGCCGGGCCAGCACCTTGCCGCGTGACTCGTCGGCGAACAGCAGCACATCATCACCGTCCCGCCGCGCCGGCCAGATGGCAATCACGCCCTTGGGGCTGAGCCAGCGTTCGGCGACAATATGTTTCAGCATTGCCTGCGCGTCGGCAAACAGGCTGGTGGCGCTTTCCCCCACCACATCGTCGGTCAGAATTGCCGGATAATTGCCGTGCAGTTCCCAGGCCCGGAAAAATGGCGTCCAGTCGATATAGGGGATCAGCGTCTCCACCGTCACATCATCGATGGTCATCGTGCCGGTGAAATTGGGCCTCACCGGGGGATACGCGGCGAAATCGGTGGGGAAGCCATTGGCGCGCGCCTGCTCCAGCGGGATCAGCGCCGATTGACCGCCGCCCGCACGCGCCACGCGGATCTTTTCATACTCCGCCGCCGTTTCGCCAACAAAATCATCCTTCAGCGTATCGGATACCAGCGTGCCCGCCACGCCCACCGCGCGGCTGGCGTCCAGCACATGCACCACCGGGCCATCATAAGCCGGCGCGATGCGCAGCGCCGTGTGCACCCGGCTGGTGGTGGCGCCGCCGATCAGCAGCGGCATGGTCATGCCGGCGCGGCTCATTTCGCTGGCCACATGCACCATTTCATCCAGGCTGGGGGTGATCAGGCCCGACAGGCCGATCATGTCGGCATCATTGGCCACGGCGGCTTCCAGTATCTTCTGCGCCGGCACCATCACGCCCAGATCGATCACCTCGAAATTGTTGCACTGCAGCACGACGCCCACGATATTCTTGCCGATATCGTGCACATCGCCCTTCACCGTCGCCATGACGATGCGGCCCTTCGACGACGATCCAGCCTGCTTTTCCGCCTCGATATAGGGCAGCAGATGCGCCACCGCCTTCTTCATCACGCGCGCCGATTTCACTACCTGCGGCAGGAACATCTTGCCCGATCCGAACAGATCGCCCACCACGTTCATGCCGGCCATCAGCGGCCCTTCGATCACCTCGATCGGCCGCGCCATCTGCTGCCGCGCTTCCTCGGCGTCCAGCTCCACGAACGCGTCCAGCCCCTTCACCAGCGCATGTTCCAGCCGCTTTTCCACCGGCCAGCCGCGCCATTCTTCGGCGGCCGGATCAGCGGCCTTCGCCGGCCCGCCCTTGAACCGGTCAGCCGCGCCGAGCAGGCGGTCGGTTGCGTCTGGCCGGCGGTTGAGCACCACATCCTCGGCCAGTTCGCGCAATTCGGGATCGATGGCGTCATACACGTCAAGCTGCCCGGCGTTGACGATGCCCATGTCCATCCCGGCGCGGATGGCGTGATACAGGAACACGCTGTGCATCGCCCGGCGCACCGGCTCGTTGCCGCGGAAACTGAACGACAGGTTCGATACCCCGCCCGAAATATGGGCGTGCGGGCAGCGCTTGCGGATTTCAGCGCAGGCCTCGATGAAATCCACGCCGTAATTATTGTGCTCCTCGATCCCCGTCGCCACCGCGAAGATATTGGGATCAAAGATGATATCCTCCGGCGGAAAACTGATGCCGGTCAGCAATTTATAGGCGCGCTCACAGATTTCCACCTTGCGGGCGGCGGTATCGGCCTGGCCCTGCTCATCGAACGCCATCACCACCACGGCGGCGCCATAGCGCAGGCATTTGCGCGCCTGTTCCAGGAATTGCGCCTCGCCTTCCTTCATGCTGATCGAATTGACGATGCCCTTGCCGGCCAGGCACTTCAGGCCAGCCTCGATCACGCTCCATTTCGAGGAATCGACCATCACCGGCACGCGCGCGATATCGGGTTCGGCGGCGATCAGGTTCAGATAGGTCACCATGGCCGCTTCGCTGTCGAGCAGGCCTTCGTCCATATTGACGTCGATCACCTGTGCGCCATTGTCCACCTGTTGGCGCGCCACTTCCGCGGCAGCAGTGTAATCGCCGTTCAGGATCAGCTTCTTGAAGGCCGCCGATCCGGTGACGTTGGTGCGTTCACCGATGTTGATGAAGGTCACCGGCGGGGTGCTGGGCTCAAGCTGCATAGCTGTGCGCCTCCAGCCCGGACAGCCGCAGCGCCGGCGCCTCCACCGGCACCGCGCGCGGCGGCAACCCCGCCACCTGCCTCGCCATCGCCGCGATATGCTCCGGCGTGTTGCCACAGCAGCCGCCAACGATATTGACCAGCCCTTCCTGCGCCCAGCCCCGGATGAAGCCCGCCGTCGTCTCCGGCTGCTCGTCATAGGCGCCCAGATCATTCGGCAGCCCGGCGTTGGGATAGGTGAGGATCAGCGTGTCGGCCACTTTCGCTAGCGCCTGCACATGAGGGCGCAGTTCGGTGGCACCGAACGAGCAATTCAGCCCCACCGCCACCGGCTTCACATGGCGGATCGAGTGCCAGAACGCCTCCACCGTCTGCCCGCTGAGGTTGCGGCCAGACAGATCGGTCAGCGTCATCGACAGCATCACCGGCACATCGCGGCCCAGCGCATCGGCCGCTTCGGCGGCGGCAAAGGCGGCGGCCTTGGCGTTCAGCGTGTCGAACACCGTCTCGATCAGGATGAAATCCACCCCGCCTTCGATCAGCGCATCAATCTGTTTGCGGTAAACATCCTTCACCTCGTCAAAGGTCACTTCGCGGTAGCCTGGATCGGACACGCGCGGAGACAGTGACAATGTCTTGTTGGTCGGCCCAAGGCTGCCCGCCACCCAGCGCGGCGTGCCGTCAGCAGCGATGGCCGCATCCACGCAGCCGCGCATGATCCGCGCCGCCGCCAGATTGATCTCCCGCACCCGGCCTTCCATGCCATAATCGGCCTGGCTGATGCGGTTGGCGTTGAACGTGTTGGTGGCCAGCAGATGCGCGCCGGCCGCGATATAGCGATTGCAGATGCCGGCGATGGCATCCGGCCGGGTCAGGTTCAA
>DAITMD010000235.1:0-4224 GCA_036835345.1 Sandarakinorhabdus sp.
ACTGGAGCGGGTGAAGAGATTCGAACTCTCGACTTCAACCTTGGCAAGGTTGCGCTCTACCCCTGAGCTACACCCGCTCACCCGTCGCCGGGGAAGCGGGCCAATAGCGCGGCTGCCCGGCGGCAGCAAGCCCCTTTTTCCCACTGGGTGCTGCCAGCCTTGTGCACCCATGCGCGCATCAGGCGTCTTGGCAAAAGCCGCCCTTGCCCCCCATATGGCAGGCAGACACGCGAATTGCCGGAGCTGAACCTTGGCCACCCTGCCCAACCCCGCCGCCGAAAAGGCCAGTATCGAGGCATTCCGCCGTGATGTGATCGAGGCATCGAAAACCGCGCTGGTGCTGGTGGATTTCTGGGCGGAATGGTGTGGCCCCTGCAAGACATTGACGCCGGCACTGGAAAAGCTGGTGGCAGCGCGTGCGCCCAAGGTGCAGCTGGTCAAGATCGACGTGGACAAGAATCAGGCGCTCAGCCAGCAGTTCCGCATCCAGTCCATCCCCACCGTCTATGCCTTTCTGGATGGCCGCCCGGTCGATGGCTTTCAGGGTGCCCTGCCCGAACGCGAGCTTGCGCAATTTGTCGATCGCCTGCTTGCCGGCGTGCCGGCCAGCGCGGACGAAGCCGCGCTGGAGGAACAGATTGCCGCGCTGATCGGCGCTGCCGATGAAGCGACGGCGGCCGGCGCGCACGAAGATGCCGCCGCCATGCTGGGCGCGCTGGCGCAGGAACTGCCCGAACGCCACGATATCGCCGCGCGGCTGGCGCTGGCGCTGCTGGCGGGCGGCAAGCCGGGCGAGGCCGAAGCCGCCATTGCCGCCGTGCCGGCAGACAGCAAGGACGAGATGGTGGCCCGCGCCCGTGCCGCGCTGGCGCTGGCGGCCGAGGCCCCGGCCGATGAGGAGCTGGCGCCGCTGCTGGCCGCTGTGGAGGCGGCGCCCGGCGATCACGCCGCCCGCTTTGACCTGGCGGGCGCGCTGGCCGCCAATGGCCAGCGCGATGCCGCTGCGGATCATCTGCTGGCGATCATCCGGGCCGACCGCACGTGGAACGACGGCGCGGCGCGCGAGAAACTGCTGACCATGTTCGAAGCCGCCGGGCTGGCCGATCCGTGGAGCGTCAAGACCCGCGCGGCGCTGCGCGCCATCTGGTTCGCCTGAGCGCGCCGGGATGAACGAAGACGACGCCATCGCCCCGCTGCCGGCCGCAGTGCCTGTGTTTCCGCTGACCGGCGCGGTGCTGTTCCCGCGCGGGCTGCTGCCGCTCAATATCTTCGAGCCGCGCTATCTGGCGATGGTGAAGGATGCGATGGCCGCCACCGGCGCTGCCCACCGCATGATCGGCATGATCCAGCCCAGAGGCCCTGCTGCCGGCGCCGGTGATCCGCCGCCGCTGTTCAATGTCGGCTGCCTGGGCCGGATCAGCGATTACCGCGAAACCGAAGATGGCCGCATCCTGATCGCGCTGGTCGGCACCAGCCGGTTCCGGGTGGGGGCAGAGCTGGACCGCGACACGCTGTATCGGCAGGTGATGACCGATTATCACGGCTTTGCCGACGATCGGCAGGAAGAGGAGGCGCTGGACGCCGCCAGCCGGACCGCGCTGGAGGAAGCGCTGCGCCCCTATCTGGATGCCAACGGCCTGTCGGCGGATTGGGAGGCCATCGAAACCGCCGACGACGAGGCGCTGGTGACCACCCTGGCCAGCGCGCTGCCGTTCGAGCCGCCGGAAAAACAGGCGCTGCTGGAAGCGCCAACGCTGGCCGACCGCGCCGAAACCCTGACCGCACTGATGAGCTTTGCCGCCAGCGGTGGCAGCGGCGGCCTGCAATGAGCGGTTCCGCCCTTGATCCGCGCCTGCTGGGCATCCTTGTCTGCCCGCTGACCCGCCAGCCGCTACGTTTCGATGCACAGCGGCAGGAACTGATCAACGATACCGCCGGGCTGGCCTATCCGATCCGCGACGGCGTGCCGATCCTGCTGCCGGAAGAAGCCCGCGAGTTCCTGCCGCCGACGGGCTAGGCGAAGGCCAAGCCCCGCCGCAGCCGCTCAGGCGAAGGCCAACCCCTTGAACTCGCCGCTGTTTCGCCAGCCGTCCATATAGCGGAAGAATGGCACCGCGCCGCCGGGATAGCCTACGGCATATTTGGCGCGTTCGTCCATCGGCTGGCCTTCGTTGTTGTAATATCCCGGCGTGCAATCGGGATTGTTGATCATCATACCGGGGCCGCTGAGCAGCAGCTTGACCCAATCCTCCTGCGCCTGTGGCTCCGGCTCCACCACCGTCAGGCCATGATCGGTCATGTGGCGGACGATGGCCGCCACGGTGGTGCCGGTTTCCATCCAGTTGTGCGGCACATTCACGATGAAATTGGCGGCCTGCGCGAACTGGATGTGGAACAGGTTGGGAAAACCCACCGTGTTCAGGCCGTGCAGCGTGCGCATGCCCTCCGCCCACGCCCCTGAAAGCCGCACCCCGCCCTTGCCCACCGGATCAAAACCGGCGCGGTCTTCGGTGGGCGTGCCCACTTCGAAACCGGTCGAATGGATGATGCAGTCCACCGCGTAATGCTGGCCGTTCACCCACAGGCCGGTGGCGTCGATGCGCTCCACGCCCTGCCCATCGCTGTCGATCAGCGTGACGCTGGGCCGGTTGAACGCCTGCAGATATTCATCATGGAAGCACGGCCGCTTGCACAATTGCCGATACCAGGCCTGCAATTTCTCGCCAGTCGGGCGGTCCTCAACCACGGTCACGGCGCGCTGGCGGATTTCCTCCATCTTCTCGTGATCGGACATCTCGTACGCCGCCAGCATGGCCTGCGGCGTCAGCTCTGCCGGCGGCAGCGCCATGATCCGCGCCCGGATGCGCCGCGACAGATCGGTCCAGCCATCCTGCACCAGGTCTTCGCTGGCGCCGCTCATGGCGATGTTGCTGGCGAAATTTTCCAGCCAGCGCGTCTGCCAGCCCGGCGTGGCGATCTGCCGGAACCAGTCGGGATCGATCGGCGCATTGGCCCGCACGTCCACGCTGGATGGCGTGCGCTGCACCACGAACAAAGCCTGCGCATCGCGCGCCAGATGCGGTACGCACTGCACCGCCGTCGCCCCGGTGCCGATGATCGCCACGCGCTTGCCCGCCAGCCTGTCCATCGGCGCGCCTTCGGGGCTGCCCCCGGTATAGCCATAATCCCAGCGGCTGGTGTGGAACTGATGCCCGGCAAATTCGGCAATGCCCGGAATGCCCGGCAGCTTGGGTACGTTCAGCGGCCCGGTGCCCACGCCCACGAAATCCGCCGTGAACCGGTCCCCCCGGTCGGTCTCGATCACCCAGACGCTGCGCCCTTCGTCCCACGCAAGCGCCGTCACCTGCGTGTGGAACAGGGATTTTTCATAGAGGCCGAATGTGGTGGCGATCTTTTTCGCCTGCGCCAGTATTTCGGGCGCATGGGCATATTTTTCCGTCGGAATATGCCCGGTTTCCTCCAGCAGCGGCATGTAGATAATCGATGCCGTATCGCACTGCGCGCCGGGATAGCGGTTCCAGTACCAGGTGCCGCCCACATCGCCGCCAGCTTCGATGATGCGGAAATCGCCGATGCCGGCCTGCGCCAGCCGCGCCCCGGTGCACAGCCCGGCAAAGCCGCCGCCCACCATGGCAAAGCGCACATGATCGGTCACCGGCGCCCGCTCCACCCTTGGCGTGTGCGGATCGTCCAGCATCTGCGGGAAATGCGCCTTCAGCCGCACATATTGCGCGTTGCCATCCGCGCGCACCCGCTTGTCACGTTCGCGCCGGTATTTGTCGAGGAGTGCGTCACGGTCGATCATGGCCGCAGACTGTGCCGGCCCGCGCGCGCCGACAACGCTGGAAACTGCTAGACCAGTTCACCCTTGAGCAGCGCCGGCAGCTTGCCGGTTTCGCCGCGCGCCTGATCCATGAAGAACCGCTTCAGCGGCGGCAGCCGCTCCACGGCACTCAACCCGGCGCGCCGCACCAGGCTGGGTGCCGTGCCGCGCAGGCCGAACAGCCGGTTCAGCCCATCGGTCACCGCGCACACCAGGCTGTTGTCGAACCGCCGCCATGCCGACACCTGGGCCAGCACATCCGGGCTGCCCAGATCCAGCCCGGAGCGCGCCGCGCCCGTCAGCACTTCGGCCGCTGCCGCCACATCGCGCAGGCCCATGTTCAGGCCCTGCCCGGCGATGGGGTGGATGCCGTGGGCGCT
>DAITMD010000236.1:0-4173 GCA_036835345.1 Sandarakinorhabdus sp.
CGCCGGTGGTATCGATGATCCGGTCCAGCCCCAGCGGCACGATGGCCCTGAGCGCCGCCGCCAGATCCTGTCCGCCCGCCAGCACCGTGTGCGTTGCCCCCAGCTGCCGCGCCAGATCCAGCCGCGCCGGCACGCGGTCAACCGCGATGATGGTGTGGCAGCCGCGGTCCACCGCCGCCAGCAGCCCGGCCAGCCCCACCGAACCGGCCCCGATCACGGCGAAACTCTGATCGGCCTGAACGTCCAGCGTATTATAGGCGGTGCCGGCCCCGGTCTGCAGGCCGCAGCCAAACGGGGCCAGCAGATCGAAGGGCAGCGCCGCAGCCACCTTCACCGTGTTGCGGGCATAGGCGATGGCGTGGCTGGCAAAGCTGGACTGGCCAAAGAAGCCGCCGTGCACATCCGCACTGCCCTGGCGCATTGGCACCCGCCCGTCGCTGAGCCTCCCACTATAGTTCAACGCCATGAAGTTGCTGCAATATTGCGGGTGGTCATGCTTGCAGCTGCCGCAGCCGCCGCAACTGGCATAGCTGAGCACGACATGGTCCCCCGGTGCCACACCAGTCACGCCTTCGCCCACTGCCAGCACCGTGCCGGCGCCTTCGTGGCCCAGCACCTGCGGCAGCGGCGTGCCCTGTTCATAGCGCTGCACGCCGATATCGGTGAAGCAGATGCCGCACGCCGCAATCTTCACCAGCAACTGGCCCGGCCCGGGATCGGCCAGCGCGACGGCTTCCAGTTCATAGCGGCCGCCGCGTGTCCGCAGGATGGCGGCTTGGGCGCTGATGGTCATACGTGTCTGTCTCCTGGCGGCTCCGGGCAAGTGTCTGCCTGCCCGGCGCCGCGTGCAAGCAGGCGCAAGTGGCAGGCGCTTGACCAGCGGCGCGCGCCCGTCCAGATACCCGGCCATGAGCAGCGACCCACAGCCGAGCTTCGAGCAGGCCTTGAAAGAGCTTGAGGATATCGTGCGCAAGCTGGAATCCGGCGAGCTGAGCCTGGACGAATCGATCACGCTCTATGAACGCGGCCAGGCGCTGAAGGCGGTGTGCGAGGCCAAGCTGGCCGATGCCAAGCAGCGGATCGAACAGATCCAGCAGGGCGCAGCCGGTGATGTGTCCACCCGCCCCTTTGATGCGGGCTGACCGGCGATGGTGCCCGCTTCGCTCAGCCTGAAACCGGCGCTGGATGCCATCGGCAAAGCCATCGATCAGCGCTTCGACAAATTGCTGGCGGTGCCGCCCGACAGCCGCGCCCGCCTGTATGAAGCCATGCGCCATGCCGTGATCGGCGGGGGCAAGCGCATGCGCCCGCTGCTGGTGGTGGCGGCGTGCGATCTGTTCCACGTGGACCGCGAACGCGCCCTGCGGGTGGCCGTCGCGATCGAAGCCATCCATGTCTACAGTCTGATCCACGATGATTTGCCGTGCATGGACGACGACGATCTGCGGCGCGGCAAGCCAACCGTTCATGTCCAGTTTGATGAAGCCACCGCCGTTCTGGCCGGGGATTGCCTGCACGATATCGCGTTCGAGATATTGGCGGATCCCGCCACCCACGAAGATCCGTTCGCGCGGCTGGAACTGATCACCGAACTGGCCGTCCAGTCCGGCCCGGCGGGCATGGCCGGCGGGCAGATGATGGATCTGGTGGCCGGCGACGTGACTTACGACATCGCCGGCATCACCCGCCTGCAACAGCTGAAAACCGGCGCACTGATCCATTGGTGTCTGGAAGCCGGCGCCATCATGGGCCGGGCATCGGAAGCGCAGCGCAAGTCGCTTCGCGCCTATGCCCGCGATCTGGGGCTGGCGTTTCAGATTGCCGATGATCTGCTGGATGTGGAAGGCACGTCGGCGAAAACCGGCAAGGCGGTGCAGAAGGACGAAGCCGCCGGCAAGGCGACCTTCGTATCGCTGCTGGGCATCGAACGCGCCCGCACGCAGGCCAACGCGCTGATCGATCAGGCCATCGGCCATCTCAGCGGCTTTGGCCCGGAAGCGGATCTCTTGCGTGCCATCGCCCGCTTTGCCGTTGAACGCGACCGCTAGGAGACAAGGCCATGATCCGCGTTGGCGTTTATCCCGGCACCTTCGATCCCGTCACGCTGGGCCATATGGATATCATCCGCCGCGCGGCGCGGCTGGTTGATCGATTGATTATCGGCGTTGCGACCAACCCGTCGAAATCGCCGATGTTCACTCTGGAAGAGCGCAAGCAACAGGTGAGCAAGGAAGTGGCGGGCATCGGCAACGTGGAAGTGGTGCATTTCGACGAGCTGCTGATGAAGTTTGCCGAGCGGCTGGGGGCCACGATCATCGTGCGCGGCCTGCGCGGCGCCGGCGATTTCGAATATGAGTTCCAGATGACCGGCATGAACCGGGCGCTCAACGATGATGTGGAACAGGTGTTCCTGATGGCCGATGTCGCCTTGCAGCCCATCGCTTCACGCCTGGTAAAGGAAATCGCGGTCTATGGTGGCGATATCCGCAAGTTCGTGCCCGCCGCCATCGCCGAAGCGGTGGTGAAGCGGGTGCAGGAAATGGGTGTGAAGGGTTGATGATGCGCCGTACCGGCCTGACCATGATGTTGCTGGCGCTGCTGGCCGCGCCGCTTAACGCGCAGCAGGCGCCGCGCGTCGATCCCAGGGATCTGAAGGCACCGCCCAAGCTGCCGGAAATGGCCGCCCCGTCCAATGTGCAGGGCACGCTGCGCCAAGTGAACGAGGAAAATGTGCTGCTGCTCGATCTGTCGTCGGGCGGGCGCGTGAAGATCATCATGCGGCCCGATGTGGCGCCAAACCACGTGGAGCGGATCAAGACGCTGGTGCGCGAGGGATTTTATGATGGCACGGTGTTCCACCGCGTAATCGATGAATTCATGGCGCAGGGCGGCGATCCCACTGCCACCGGCACCGGCGGTTCCAAACTTCCCGATCTGAAGGCGGAGTTCAACGATCTGCCGCACGTGCGCGGTGCCGTGGCGATGGCGCGTTCGCAAAGCGAGGACAGCGCCAACAGCCAGTTCTACATCGTGCTGATGCCGGTCCTGAAGCTGGACCGCACCTACACGGTGTGGGGCCGGGTGGTGGAGGGCATGGCCCATGTGGATGCCATTGAAAAGGGCGAGCCGCCGGACGATCCCACCCGCATCATCAAGGCCAGCATCGCTGCCGACAAGGTGGCCCCGCCGGATTTTGCCGCGATCAAGGCTGCCGCCACCCCGATCCCGCCGGGCGCGCTGAATCTGCCGCCGCCCAGCTCTGGTTCGCCAATCCCGCAGCAATAGCCCGTTCCTGCAACCACAAAGGGCTGTTCCCCCGATGCTGGTAGACGATTTCGATTTCCCGCTGCCCGAAGACCGCATCGCGCTGCGCCCCGCCAGCCCGCGTGACAGCGCCCGCCTGCTGGGCGTGAGCGGCCGCAATTGCGGCGTGCTTGCAGATCATGGCTTCATGGATCTGCCGGGCCTGCTCAGGCCCGGCGATGTGCTGGTGATCAATGACACGCGGGTGATCCCGGCGCAATTGTTCGGGCAGGTGAGGCAGGCCGCCATCGGCGTGACCCTGCACAAGCGCGAGGCCGCCGACCGGTGGTGGAGTTTCGTCAAGAACGCCCGCCGATTGCGGGCCGGGGACCGGGTGGATTTCGGCCGCGGGGTGGCCGCACTGGCTGGCACTGTGATTGAAAAACATGCCGATGGCAGCGTGTTGTGGCAGTTCCACACTCAGGACCAGTCGCTGGAACAGGCGCTGCAGGCGGTGGGGCAGATGCCGCTGCCGCCCTATATCGCCCGCCGGCGCGGCATCGATGCCGCCGACATGGCCGATTATCAGACTCTGCACGCCGCGAAGGATGGTGCGGTCGCGGCGCCCACTGCCGGCCTGCATTTCACCCCGCGTCTGTGGGAGGCACTGACGCGCGCCGGGGTGAGCCGCGAGACCGTGACGCTGCATGTCGGCGCCGGCACCTTTCTGCCGGTGAAGGCCGAACATGTCGCCGATCACCAGATGCACGCCGAATGGGGCAGCATCGCCGCCGATGTGGCCGAGCGCCTGAACGCCGCCCGCGCCAATGGGGCCCGCGTCATCCCGGTGGGCACCACATCGCTGCGGCTGCTGGAATCGGCGGCCAGCGCGGATGGCAGGGTTCACCCGTTCACCGGCGACACGTCGAT
>DAITMD010000237.1:0-4164 GCA_036835345.1 Sandarakinorhabdus sp.
CCGTTGCACAGGTTGCTTGGCGGCGGCGCTAGCATAGGCGGTGCGGGAAGGCTAGGTCAGGCCCGGTTAAGGCCGCGCGCGCCAGAGCAGGCACGGCAAGAGGACGAGGGATGAACCGCATGCGTGAATTTGTTTCGATGGCGGCGCTGGCGCTGCTGATGGCAGCGCCTCTGGCAGCGCAGGACGTGCAGACCGTGCCGGTGCCGTCACCGGAGGCGGCAACGGCGCCGGCCCCCGAGACCGCGCCGCCCGCACCGGCCAGCGCGCCGGCCAGCGCGCCGGAGACCAGCGCTACCTTCAAGGAAGGCGATGTGCTGACGGCCGCCGAAGACGTGTTCGGCAAGGGTGCGGAAGGGCTGGCCGAGATCGTGCGCAAGACCTTCAAGGATCGCGGCGAGCCCAACGGCTATATCGTTGGCCGCGAAGCCGGCGGGGCGTTCGTGGTGGGCGTGCGCTATGGATCGGGGATGCTCTACCACAAGGTGGAGGGCGAGAAGAAAGTCCACTGGACCGGGCCGAGCGTGGGCTTCGATATCGGCGGCGACGGATCGAAAGTGTTCGCGCTGGTCTATAACCTCAACGACACCGAAGATCTGTTCAATCGCTATCCGGCGGCAGAGGGCAAGGCCTATCTGATCGGCGGCTTCACCGCCAATTATATGCAGCGCAAGGATGTGGTGATCGTGCCGATCAAGCTGGGCGTGGGCTGGCGGCTGGGCCTGAACGCCGGTTACATGAAATTTTCCAAGAAGGGCAAGTGGTTGCCGTTCTAGGCAACAGCCCCAAGCAGTTCCTCGCCCGCGCCCAGCCGGCGGATATTTTCCATCAGCCGCTGCAGGATGGCGCGGTTGATATCGGGGTTGCTCCAGGAGATATGCGGGGTGATCACGGCGCGGGGGTGGCCGATCAGGCGGTGGCCGGGCGGCAGCGGTTCCGGTTCGGTCACGTCCAGGCTGGCCCACAGCCGGCCCTTGTCCAGCTCGGCCAGCAGCGCATCCTGATCGATCAGGCCGCCGCGGCCAACGTTGACGATATGTGCGTCAGGCTTCATCCGCGCCAGCAGATCGGCGCTGAGCAGATTGTGCGTATCGGCCGTGATCGGCGCGGCCAGCACCAGATGATCGGCGCGCGCCACCACCTCGTCCAGCGGCGCGACGCTGATATGGGCATCGGGCGAGGGCGCGGCGCTGGCGCGGCTGGCGATGATGGTCATGCCAAAGGCGTGGGCATAGCGGCCGACCTGCCGCGCGATGTTGCCCAGGCCCACCAGGCCCAGCGTGCGGCCATTCAGCAGGCCCAGCGGCTGATCGATGAACGGCTGCCGGTCCGGCCAGGCATCGCCGGGTTTCAAGGTCACGCTGGCCAGACGCTTGGCGTGGGCCAGCATCAGCGCCAGCGCAAATTCACCGATGGGAACGGCGGTGGTGCCCGATGCGCTGGCCACGGCCGGTGCTTCGAACAGCCACGGCGGGTAATCATCGGCGCCGGCACTGGCCAGCTGCACCAGCTTCACCTGCCCCGGCCAGCCGGCCGGGCGCGGCGCGGCGGCGGCCTCGGCCCGGTTGTCGCCTTCGCCGTGCAGCACGAACAGCACGTCCACATCGCATGGCAGCGCCCAGCGCGCCTCGTGCGGGATATGGGCAGCGGCGCTGATGCCGGGCAGGCCGGCCAGCATCGCCGACATCGGCGGCGCAAACTGGTGGGCAACGCGCATGTCTTTTCCCCTTTTACACTCCTCTAGCGCCCTTGCCCGCCGCGGGCTACAGGCAGCACGAACCAGAACTTGAATGAGGATCGGCATGGCCAGCATCACCGTGATCACCCGCGACGGCACCACCCACACACTGCCCGCCACCCCCGGCATGAGCGTGATGGAAATCATCAAGGATGCCGGCATTTCGGAACTGCTGGCGCTGTGCGGCGGCTGCTGTTCGTGCGCCACCTGCCATGTGCATGTGGACGCGGCCGACATGGCGCGCACCGGGCCGGCCGGCGCGGATGAAGCCGATCTGCTCGACAGTTCCGATCATCTGGTGCCCACCAGCCGGCTGTCGTGCCAGATCGCCTTCACCCCGGCGCTCGATGGCCTGACCGTCACCATCGCGCCGGAGGATTGAGGCGCGCCGTGGCCGAAATCGCCGCCGCCTTCGCCCAGCAGGCGGCCTTTTGCGAGGCCCTGTATGCGCCGTTCACCGCGGCCCTGTGCCGGGTGGTGGCGGCCGGGCTGACCCCGGCCAGCCAGACCGCCGGCCGGCTGGCGGCATGGCCGGGCGAACCGATGACAGACGCGCTGCCGATGCGGCTGACCGGTGCGCTGCACGCGCTGGTGCGGGCCGGGCGGGTGCCGGCGCTGGCGGCGCTGTATCCGCCGGCGCCGATGTGCGGGCATGCGGTGCTGGCGGCCGCAATCGGCGCTGTGCTGGATGATCCGGCGCTGGATGGATTTGTCGCCGCATTTCTGGACAGTCCGCCGCAAACCAACGAGGTGGGCCGCGCCGGGGCGCTGATGCCCGGCCTGATGGTGGCGGCGGCTGAGACCGGCCTGCCGATCCGCCTGTTCGAACTGGGGGCCAGCGCCGGGCTCAATCTGAACATGGACCGTTTCGCCCATGAACTGGGCGGTGTGAAGGCTGGCGAGGCCGGAAGTGCCGTGCAGATCGCGCCGGAATGGCACGGCCCGCCGCCGCCGGATACCGATGTGCAGGTGATTGCCCGGCGCGGGGTGGATATCGCGCCGCTGGATGCTGCGCAGGATGCGGTGGCGCAGCGTCTGCTGGCCTATATCTGGCCCGATCAGCCCGGCAGGCTGGCCCGCACCGAAGCCGCGATCGCGCTGGCCCGCCGCCATCCCCCCAAGTTGGAGCAGGGCGATGCGGCGCACTGGCTGGCGGCGGTTCTGACGCTGGCAGACGGCGCGGTGAGCCTGGTGTACCACAGCATCGCCTTTCAATATTTCCCGCCGGCCAGCCAGCAGGCGATAGCGGCGCAGATGGCGGCGCTGGGCGCTGTGGCCACGCCGGCCGCGCCGCTGGTGTGGCTGCGGCTGGAAATGGACGATGCCGCCAATCCGCGCGCACCGGCGCTGCGGCTGACGCTGTGGCGGGGTGACGGCGCCGAACATCGCCTGCTGGGCCACGCCCACCCGCATGGCGGTTTTGTGCGCTGGGCCGGGTGGTAACGCAGTTGATCCTGGCGTCAGCGTCCCCGCGCCGGCTGGATCTGCTGGCGCGGTTGGGGGTGGTGCCAGACGGCGTGGACCCGGCCGATATCGACGAGACGGCGCATATGGCGGAACTGCCGCGCGATCACGCCCGGCGGCTGGCGCGCGAAAAGGCGCTGGCGGTGGCGGCGCGCCATCAGGGCAGCATCGTGCTGGCCGCCGATACGGTGGTGGCGGTGGGCCGGCGCATTTTGCCCAAGGCCGAGGATGAGCAGACGGCGCGCGCCTGCCTGGCGCTGCTGTCGGGCCGGCGGCACCGGGTGTTGACGGCGCTGGCGGCGGTGGATGCGCTGGGCCGGCTGCGCGAGCGATTGAGTGAAAGCCAGGTGATTTTTCAGCGGCTGAGCCCTGCCGATGTGGATTGGCTGATCGGGCGCGGCGACTGGCAGGGCAAGGCCGGCGGCTATGCCATCCAGGGCGCCGCCGAAGCCTTTGTGCGGCAGCTTTCCGGCAGCCATTCGGGCGTGGTGGGCCTGCCGCTGAACGACACGCGGCTGCTGCTGGCCGCCAGCAGCTGGCGGGCATGAGGGCGCTGATCGAGGCAGCACCGGGGGCGGAGCGGGCGCTGGTGCTGACCGGCGACACCGTGGTGGAGGCGCATCTGCAGCGCGCCGATGTGGCGCTGCTGGCCGGGCTGATTGCGCCCGCGCGCCTGCTGCGCCGCGAGAGCACACAGGGCGTGGTGGTGATGGCCGGCGAAGAGGCGCTGCTGACGCCGCTGCCAGGCGATTGGCACGAGGGGCAGACCAGGCTGGCGCAGGTGGTGCGGGAGGCGCGCAGCGACGGCGCGCGCGGCAAGCAGGCGCGGGCCGTGCCCTGCGAGGGCCCGGCGCAGGCCGCGCCCGCGCTGACGGATCGGATTGCAGGCGGGCAGCCGGTGCCGCCTTACGGCCCCGATCTGCTGGCCGAGGCCGGCTGGGACGCGGTGGTGGAGGAGGCCGTGA
>DAITMD010000238.1:0-2945 GCA_036835345.1 Sandarakinorhabdus sp.
TCGTCCTCCAGATCCCACAGCGTGTGGCGCACCTTCTCGCCGGCCAGCGCCGAAAGCGACAGCGGCGTGACGAAGCGATCGGCATTGCGCGACAGCACCGGCAGCACCCGCGCGCCGGCGCGGCGCAGTTCGCGCACCAGATCAAGCGACCGGAAGGCCGCGATGCCGCCGCCAACGATCAGCAGGATGGTCTTGCCATTCACGGCAGCGGCCATAGCGCAGCGCGGGCAGCGGTGCCAGCGGGGCGATTGCCGGGCGCGCGAATCGCAGGTAACGTTGTCGCACCATCAGGGGAGACAGCGCATGGCCGAAGATTGGGCAATCGACGTCAGGAAATATGTGCCCGACGCGGACGAAGGCATCATCGCCGGGATCGTTCGTTATTGCGGTATTGCGCTGAGGAACCGCGATTCCTCGCTGGTCAGCTTCACCGACAGCACGGAGACTGACCGGGTACGCAACAATTTCCTGAAGAAGAAGCTCGGCCTCACCGATCCTGACAGCGTGCTTGATGCCGCCATCGCCAAGGTGGGGGAGATCATGAAGGCGGACCGCACCCGCAACCGCGTGACCGTCTATTATCTGCTGGCCCAGCATTTCGGCCGGCTGGAAGATTTCCGGCCCAAGGGCAAGACGGCGAAAGCTGCAGCGCCGCCGGCCGCCGAACTGCCGCTGGCCGCCGCCGCCATTCCGGCAGCGCCGCCGCCGCCGCCCCCTTCGCCCCCGCCAGTGATGGCCCCGCCGCCGCCGCCCCCGCCGCCCCCGCCGCCCCCACCGCCGCCGATCATGGCTGCGGTTCCGGCAGCGGCTCCGGCGGCCGCCCCGGTGCGCCGGGCCGTGGCTGGCCCGGTGGTATCCGGGCGCGCCACGGCGCTGCTGATTGGAGCCGGCGTGCTCACCTTTGCCGGCATTGCGGCGCTGATCGGTTTCGGCTCTGGCCGGCCGGCTGCGCCAGTGGCGGCTCCGGTGGTTGCCGCTCTGCCGGCGCCGGTGATCCCGGATGGTGCGGGCATCGTCGAACAGGTGGTGGAGGGCCGGCCGAAGGTGTCGGTCTATTTCGACACCGCCAAGTCAGACATCGATCCTGATTTTACGGCGCGCACCGAGGCGCTGCGCACGTGGCTGGCCGCCAATCCCGGCCACCATCTGGTGATTTCCGGCTATAATGATCCGCGCGGTGATGCCGCCTTCAACGCAGCCCTGTCCAAATCGCGCGCCTTTGCCGTGCGGGACGGTCTGGCGGCGCTTGGCGTGGCTGCAACCGACATGGATCTGGTGAAACCGGCCGACACCAACGATACCGGCGACAGCCTGGCCGAAGCCCGGCGGGTGGATGTCACCATCGTCGATGGCCCGGTGCCGGCCGGCGAAGCGGCCACCGACCCGGCACCGCCCAAACCTTGAGTGCAACTGACAGAGACAACGGGACGCCGGCACAATCCTGTGCCGGCGTTCGCGCATCCGCTCGCCGCCGGGTGACCGGGCAGGCGAAACACGCCGCTATGCCCGCATGATTTCAGCGCCGCTGCGGTGGGCGATCGTGCTGATCGGGGCGGCCATCGCGCTGAACTATATTGATCGCGGCGCCGTTTCGGTGGCAGCGCCGCTGATCAAGGACGAATTTGGCCTGACCAACGAACGCTACGGCGTGATCGTCTCCAGCTTTTACTGGACCTATGTGCCGGCGCTGGCGCTGGCCGGCTGGCTGGCGGACCGGATCAGCGTGCGGCTGCTGATGGCGCTGGGGGTGGCGACCTGGGCCATCGCCACCATCGGCATGGGCTTTGTGGGCACCGGCGTGGCCGGCGGCGTGACCGGACTGCTGCTGCTGCGGCTGGTGATGGGGCTGGGCGAAGGCGTGGCCTTTCCGTGCGGATCAAAGCTGATTGCGCGCGTGCCGGAAGGGGCGCGCGGGCTGGCCAATGTCTCGCTGTCGGGCGGGCTGGCGCTGGGGCCGCTGATCGGCACGCTGGCCGGCGGCGCCATCATGGCCTGGTGGGGCTGGCGCGAGATGTTCATCGTCTTTGGCCTTGCCACCCTGGTCTGGCTGGTGCCGTGGTGGCTGGCGCGCCGCGGCATCGAAGAGGGGGAGGGCCGGGGCGATGCCGTCCCGAGGGCCGCCGCGCCGCTGGCCGAGGTGCTGCGACAGCCCGGTTTCTGGGCGGTCACTATCCTGCACGTGGCGGGAACCTTTGCGCTCTATTTCATCGTTGGCTGGCTGCCGCTGTGGCTGGTCAAGGCGCGCGGCTTTTCGATCATCGACATGACATTGCTCACATCGGTGTTCTATGTCGCCCAGATCATTGGCGGCACGCTGGGCGCGTGGGCGATCGACCGGGCGATTCGCCGCGGCAGCGACGGATCGATGTGGCGGCGGCGCATGCTGTTCTTCAGCGTGGGCGCCTGCGTGGCCGGCCTGCTGCTGCTGCCCGATATTCAGGGCTGGCCGCTGCTGATCACCGTCATCGCGCTCACCGGCCTTGGCTATGGCCCGGTGCCCAACCTGCTGTTCGTCATCGGGCAGACGATGGCCGGGCCCGCATCGGCCGGGCGCTGGGTGGGGGTGCAGACCAGCCTGGGCAATCTGTCGGGCATCATCGGCCCGGTGCTGACCGGGATCATCGTCGATGCCGCGGGTTATCGCCCGGCCTTCCTGATGACGGCGGCCGTGGTGGGCACCGGCACGCTGATCTTCGCGCTGGCGGTGCCGCGCATCGCGCCGGTCAGCTGGCGTTCGGACCCGCTGGCGGCTTGAGCGGCGGGGTTTCGGTGGGCACCAGCGTGGGCGTCTTGCCCAGCGCCTGGCCCTTGGCCTTGCGATGCTCCTCCAGATCGTGGACCGCCGATTCGTCTTCGGTCAGCAGGCCCAGCCGGCGCGCCACTTCCTGATAGGCTTCAACCTCGCCGCCCAGATCCCGGCGGAACCGGTCCTTGTCCAGCTTGTC
>DAITMD010000238.1:2955-4129 GCA_036835345.1 Sandarakinorhabdus sp.
CTTCATGTCCCACAGGCGGCAGCCATCCGGGCTGATTTCATCGGCCAGGATCACGCGGCTGAACTCGCCATCGAACAGGCGGCCGAACTCCAGCTTGAAATCCACCAGCCTTATGCCAACCCCGGCGAACATGCCGGCCATGAAATCATTCACCCGGATCGCCATGTCGGCAATATCGTGCATCTCCTCCTGGCTGGCCCAGCCGAAGGCGGCGATATGTTCATCGCTGACCAGCGGATCGTTCAGCGAATCGTCCTTGTAATAATATTCGATGATGGTGCGCGGCAGCATCGTGCCTTCCTCGATGCCGAACCGCTTGGCGATGCTGCCGGCCGCGACATTGCGGACCACCACCTCGATGGGGATAATCTCAACCTGCCGAACCAGTTGTTCGCGCATGTTCAGGCGGCGGATGAAGTGGGTGGGGATGCCGATCAGGCCCAGCATGGTGAACACATGTTCGGAAATGCGGTTGTTCAGCACGCCCTTGCCGCTGATCGTGCCCTTTTTCTGGGCGTTGAACGCGGTGGCATCGTCCTTGAAATACTGGATGAGGGTGCCCGGTTCCGGCCCTTCATACAATATTTTGGCCTTGCCTTCGTAAATCTGGCGGCGGCGGGTCATCTTGGTCTCCAGGCGGTCCGGCGGGACGGCACGAGGCGAAATCTTGGGCGTGAGGGCACGCTAACACGGCCCGGCGGCACGGGGGAGTGGCCTTAGCGGCAAAGCGCATCCGGCACAATGTGGTAGCTGGCAGGCCATCGGCGGGCAACCGGCATTGAACCCGCCGCCCGACCCCATTATCTGACAAGCAGACAGCCGCATCTGAGGGACCGCGCCATGACCAGCTTCGACAACCGCGAACAGGCGTTCGAAAATATGTTCGCGCATGATGAAGACATGAAATTCCGCATCCTGGCGCGGCGCGGCAAGCTGATCGGGCTGTGGGCGGCGGAAAAGCTGGGCAAGACCGGCGATGTCGCCGAGGATTATGCCAAATCGGTGCTGCTGTCCGATCTGGAAGTGCCGGGCGACGCCGATATTCTGGCCAAGCTGCTCGGCGATCTGCAGCCGCTGGGCGTTGGCGAAAATGATATCAAGGCGATGCTGGCCGAAAAACTGGCGCAGGCGCAGGCCCAGATCGCCGGAGACGCCTGATGCCGATGGCTGCTGC
>DAITMD010000239.1:0-4114 GCA_036835345.1 Sandarakinorhabdus sp.
AGCCGCGGCTCGCCGTCCACATGGCAGTGCAGGCCATCGTCGTCGATCTTCAGATAGGTGACGCCGCCCAGCATCTTAACCCCGCGCCGCACCAGACTGAGCCGGTGCGTCCAGCCGGTGGTGCGGCCCAGGCTTCGCCCCGGATTGCCTTCGCGGCGCTGCAGGATCACCACCTCGCGGTCAGACTGCTCAATCTGCGGCACCAGCCCGGTGACGCCGCCGCGCGGGTGGTTCTGAAAATCCACGCCCCATTCGCGGCAGAAGGTGGGAATATCCACCGCCGCCGACGGCCCGGCATGGGTGATCAGCGTCGCCACATCAAAGCCGATGCCGCCCGCCCCCATGATCGCCACACGCCGGCCAACCGGCTTTCGCCCCATTATGGCATCGATATAGCCAACGGCCTTGGGGTGATCGATGCCCGGCAGATCGGGGGTGCGCGGGCGGATGCCGGTGGCCACGATCACCTCGTCAAAGCCGGTCAGATCATCGGCATGCACGCGGCTGTTCAGCTTCAGCGTGATGCCCAGCTTGTCGATCATGCGCGCGAAATAACGCAGTGTTTCGGAAAATTCCTCCTTGCCCGGCACCCGCCTGGCCAGGTTGAACTGCCCGCCAATCGCATCGCCGGCTTCAAACAGCGTCACCGTGTGGCCGCGCTGCGCCGCCTCAACCGCAAAGGCCATGCCCGCCGGCCCCGCCCCCACCACGGCCAGATTGCGCGGGGTGGCTGGCCCTTGCGGCACCAGCAGGGTTTCATGGCAGGCACGGGGATTGACCAGGCACGATGTCAGCCGGCCGGTGAAGGTGTGATCAAGGCAGGCCTGGTTGCAGGCAATGCAAGTGTTGATCTCGTCCTCGCGGCCATCGAATGCCTTGTTGACCAGATCGGCATCGGCCAGCATCGGCCGCGCCATCGAAACCAGATCGGCGTGGCCGGCGGCCAGCACCTGTTCGGCCACATCCGGCATGTTGATCCGGTTTGACGTGATCATCGGCACCCCCACATGCTTGCGGATGCGCCCGGTCACTTCGGCAAAGGCAGCGCGCGGCACCATGGTGGCGATGGTGGGCACCTGCGCCTCGTGCCAGGTGAAATGCGTGCTGATGATGGTGGCGCCCGCCGCCTCCACCGCCTTGGCCAGTTCGATCACCTCGTCGCCCGACATGCCGCCTTCCAGCATGTCCATCGCCGGGATGCGGAAGATCAGGATGAAATTTGTCCCCACCGCAGCGCGGGGGCGGCGGACCACCTCCACCGGAAAGCGCATGCGGCTCTCGAAACTGCCGCCCCATTCATCGTCGCGGGTGTTGGTTTTCTCCACCAGAAATGTGGACAGAAGATAGCCGGCCGATCCGATGATCTCCACCCCGTCATAACCGGCGGCCCTTGCCTGCGCGGCACAATTGGCGAAATCGCTCAGCTGCTTTTCGATGCCGTCCGCATCCAGTTCATTGGGCGTATAGCGCCCGATGCGGGACCGCACCGCCGATGGTGCGACGCAATCGGGCGTGCCGGCCAGCGGCCCGGCGTGCAAGATCTGCATGACGATCTTCACATCCGGCGCGGCAGCGTGGACGGCATCGGTGATGATGCGGTGCTGCGCGGCTTCTGCCGGCGTGGACAATTTGGCGCCGCCGCCGCCTTCCGGATTGGGCGCGATGCCGCCGGTGATGATCATCCCCACCCCGCCGCGCGCCCGCGCCGCGAAATATTCCGCCATGCGCGGGAAACCGTCCTCGATATCCTCAAGGCCGGTGTGCATCGAACCCATCAGGATGCGGTTCTTCAGCCGGGTGAAGCCCAGATCGAGCGGCGTGAAGGTGAGCGGATAGCGGGGGTGAGCCATGGCAAGCAGGCTATCAGCGGGCGGAGCGCGCGTCACGCTTCCCCAAAACCACAGGTGGGGCAGCCGAGTCTGCTTTTGGAAGAAGAAAGCAAAGGAAGAGCGCGGCAAAGCCGCGCCGTCGGACGACACACGAAAACGGCGGCCTGAGGGCCGCCGTTTTTGGTCGCCGGCCGGTCTTGCGCGAGTCCGCGCGCTTGGCTGCGCCATGCGCGCTGGCCGCGCTGCGACTTGGTGCCCCTGGCCGGACTCGAACCAGCACGGATTTCTCCACTCGATTTTGAGTCGAGCGCGTCTACCAATTTCACCACAGGGGCAGCACCGGGGCCGGTTAGCGCAAGCCGGGCAGCAGGGCAATGGTTGGGGGCAATGGTGCTGGACTTGGGCAGCGCCCTGCCGCATGGGGCTGCCATGCGTCCTCCCCGCAAACCGACCGGCGGTTCCCGTCCGCCCACCGGCGGCCCGTCCCGGTCTGCCGGCCGTTCCCGCCGGCGCGGCGAGGCACCGTCGCTGTTGTCCCGCCCGCCGCGCAGCGATGACCGCGCCCGGCCCGAACGCCCTCCCCGGCCGGCGCCGCGCAGCCCCGCACAAACCCATGAACGCGCCCCGCGCAGCCGGCCGCCGCTGCTGGAAACCGATGTCGCGCCGCAGCGCATTGCCAAGGCGCTGGCCCGGGCCGGCGTTGGCTCGCGCCGCGATATCGAACGCATGATCGGCGAAGGCCGCATCGCCATCGACGGGACAAAACTCACCTCACCGGCGCACAATATCACCAGCCTGAAGGGCATCACCGTTGACGGCGAGCCGGTGGCCGGTATCGCGCCCACGCGCCTCTACCGCTTTCACAAGCCCGCCGGCTTCCTCACTGCCGCGCGCGATCCGGCCGGCCGGCCGACGATCATGGACATATTGCCCGCCAATCTGCCCCGCGTCGTGCCGGTGGGCCGGCTGGACATGAACACCGAAGGCCTGCTGCTGCTTACCACCGATGGCGAGTTGAAACGCGCGCTGGAACTGCCCTCCTCATCCGTGCCGCGCGTCTACCGGGTGCGGGCCTTTGGCGAGGTGACGCAGCGCGCGCTGGAAAGCCTGGCCGATGGCGCCACCATCGATGGCATCCACTATGGCCCGGTGCTGGCCGACATCGAACGCAAGACCGGCCATAATCTGTGGCTGATCGTCACCATCCGCGAAGGCAAGAACCGCGAAGTGCGCCGCGTGCTGGAGCACATTGGCCTGCAGGTGAACCGCCTGATCCGCATCGCCTATGGCCCCATCGGGCTGGATGATCTGCCGCCGCGCATGGCCGATGAAATCCCCGAATCCGATGTGGCACTGCTGAAGGCGATGCTGAAGGCCGGGAAGCGCTGATGCGCGTCATTTCCGGAAAATGGCGGGGCCGGGCGTTGCAGGCCCCGGCCGGCGAAGCCACCCGCCCGACCAGCGACCGCGCCCGCGAAGCGATTTTCTCCATGCTCACCAGCCGGCTCGGCAGTTTCGAAGCGCTGGACGTGGCTGATGTGTTCGCCGGCACCGGCGCACTGGGCATCGAGGCGCTGTCGCGCGGCGCCGGCAGCGCCTGCTTCATCGAAAGCGATGCCAGCGCGGCGCGCGCTATCAAGGCCAATCTGCAAGCGCTGGGCGCAGATGGTGATGTGCGGCAGGCCCCGGTGCTGGCGCTTGGCCCGGCGCCGCGCGGCCATCATGTGCTGTTCCTCGATCCGCCCTATGGCTCCGGCCTGGCCGGGCCGGCGCTGGCGCATCTGCACGGCCAGGGCTGGATCGCCCCCTCGGCACTGGTCAGCGTGGAAACGTCGGCCCGCGAGGCGCTGGATCTGGATTGGGAACTGCTGGTCGAACGCCGCTTTGGCAAGGCGCTGGTGCGGCTGCTGCGCGCGCCCTGATCAGGCCTCGCGGTCGCGCGCCTTGGGATAGGTGCCGATGATCTTCACCCAGTTGGTGAAAAAGGCCAGTTCCTCGAACGCGCGGGCCACCGCCAGCTGCGCCGGGGAGCCCTCGATCTCGGCATAGAATTCCGCCTGCGCGAACTTGCCGTCGCGCAGATAGGATTCCAGCTTGGTCATGTTGACACCGTTGGTGGCAAAGCCGCCCAGCGCCTTGAACAGCGCCGCCGGCACCGATCGCACCTCGAAATTGAAGCTGGTCATCGCCGGCACATCGGCTGGCGGCAGTGCAGCCTCGCGCGACAGCACCACAAAGCGCGTGGTGTTGTGATCTTCATCCTCCACGCCTTCGGCCAGGATGTT
>DAITMD010000240.1:0-4099 GCA_036835345.1 Sandarakinorhabdus sp.
GCGCCGGCAATCCACGGGCGCTCGGCCAACAGGCGGGCTTCGTGCGCGCCGATGCCGTCTGCCATGCTGAGCGTCAGGCCGATTTCATCAAGGCCGTTCACCAGGCAATGCTTGCGGAACGGATCCATCGGAAATTCGAACCGATCCTGAAACGGCGTCGTCACCACCTGATTTTCCAGATCGACGGTGATCGGCTGCCCTTCGCGCGCCACCTCCAGCAGCCGGTCGACCGCGTCCTGCGGCAGGGTGACGAGCAGCAGGCCGTTCTTGAAGGCGTTGCCGGCAAAAATATCGGCAAAGCCGGCGGAAATCACCACGCGGATGCCCAGATCGGCCAGCGCCCACGGCGCGTGCTCGCGGCTGGAGCCACAACCGAAATTGGCCCCGGTGATCAGGATCGGCGCGCGGGCGTGGGCATCGAACACATTGTCCGGATCGGCGCGCAGCGTGGCAAAGGCCCCCGCGCCCAGCCCGGCGCGGCTGATGGTCTTCAGGAACCGCGCCGGGATGATGACATCGGTATCGATGTTGGCGGCGCCGAACGGAATTGCCTGGCCGGAAAGGGTGGTGAAGGGCTGCATGACCTGCGCGATGCCATAGCAGGGGCGCTGCGGCAATCATGCTTTCGCCGCGCCGCCGGCAGGCTTACAAGCGGGCATGGCCCAGCATCTCTACCTCGTTGACGGCAGCAGCTTCATCTTCCGCGCCTATCACCGGCTGCCGCCGCTCACCGATCCGCACGGCACGCCGGTCGGCGCGGTCTATGGCTTCACCGCCATGCTGTGGAAGCTGGTGGCGGAACTCAACAAGGCCGAAGCGCCCACGCATCTGGCCGTGGTGCTGGATGCCGGCAGCCACACGTTCCGCAACGACATGTATGATGGGTACAAGGCCAACCGCCCGCCGCCGCCCGAAGATCTGGTGCCGCAGTTTCCGCTGATCCGCGATGCGGTGCGGGCCTTTTCCGTGCCCTGCTTCGAACAGGAGGGCATGGAGGCCGATGACATCATCGCATCCTATGTGCACGCCGCCCGCGCGGAGGGGTTCGATGTCACCATCGTCAGTTCCGACAAGGATCTGATGCAGCTGGTCGATGGCCATGTGAACCTGCTCGACACGATGAAGAACGAGGTGATCGGGCCGGACCAGGTGCTGGACAAGTTCGGCGTGCCGCCGGCGCAGGTGCTGGATGTGCTGGCGCTGATGGGCGACACGGCCGACAATGTGCCGGGCGTGAAGGGCGTTGGCCCCAAGACGGCGGCCGATCTGATCCGCGAATATGGCAGCGTTGAAGGCGTGATTGCCAATATCGATGCCATTGCCAAGCCCAAGCTGAAGGAAACGCTGGCGGCTTCTGTCGATATATTGCGCTTGTCGCGCGAACTGGTCAGGCTGAAGGGCGATCTGCCGCTGCCGGCGCCGCTCAGTGAGCTGACGCTGAAGGAACCGGCGCATGAACCGCTGGCGGCGTTCCTGAAGAAACACGGCTTTCGCGCCATGCTGGCCAAATTGGGCAGCAGCGGTGCCAGCGGCCCGGCGCCGGACACGCATCGGCCCTCCACCGCGGCGGTGCCGGAAGACGATGTCGCCTTCACCCATGCCGATTACGAGACGGTGACGACAGCGGAGCGGCTGGACTGGTGGATTGCCGAAGCAACCCGGCTGGGCGCCGTGGCGGTGGACACCGAAACCACCGGCACCGATCAGATGCGCTGCGATCTGGTGGGAGTCTCGCTGGCCACTGCGCCGGGCAAGGCCTGCTATATCCCGCTGGCCCACGGCAGCGGGGAGGGGATGTTTGCGGAGCGGCCGCCGCAGCTGGGCCTGGCGGAAACCATCGCCCGCCTGAACCCGCTGCTGGCCGATCCGGCCGTGCTGAAGATCGGCCAGAATCTGAAATATGATCTGATCGTGCTGGCCCGCCACGGTGTGCCGGTGCTGGCGCCTTATGACGATACGATGCTGCTGTCCTATGCGCTCGATGCCGGGCGCTGGAACCACGGCATGGATGATCTGTCGTCGCGCCATCTTGGCCACACGCCCATCCCATATAAAGAGGTCGCCAAGGGCCTGACCAGCTTTGCCGAAGTCGATCTCAGGCGCGCCACCGATTATGCCGCCGAAGATGCCGATGTCACCTTCCGGCTGTGGCAGGGCTTTCGCCGCCGGCTGTGGCAGGAACAGGCCACCGCCATCTACGAACAGGTGGACCGCCCGCTGCTGCCGGTGATTGCCGCGATGGAAATGGCGGGCATAAAGGTGGACCGCGCCGAGCTGGCGCGGCTTTCCGCGCTTTACGAAGCGGAGATCAGCCGGCTGGAAGGGGAGATCCACGAACTGGCCGGCGGGCCGTTCACCATCGGCAGCCCCAAGCAGCTGGGCGAGATATTGTTCGACCGGCTGGGATATAAAGGCGGCAAGAAGAGCAGCAAGACGGGTGCGTGGACAACCGATGCCAGCGAGCTGGAGCGGCTGGCCGACGAAGGCGCGCCCATCGCTCAGAAGGTGATCGACTGGCGCCAGCACAGCAAACTCAAATCCACCTACACCGATGCCCTGCAGGCGCAGATCAATCCCACGACCGACCGGGTGCACACCAATTTCCACCTGGCGGCCACCTCCACCGGGCGGCTTTCGTCCAACGATCCCAATCTGCAGAATATCCCCATCCGCACCGAACTTGGCCGCCGCATCCGCCATGCCTTCGTGGCGGCACCGGGTCATGTCATCATGGCGGCGGACTATAACCAGATCGAACTCAGGCTCGTCGCCCACATCGCCGACGTGCCGGAGTTGAAGGCGGTCTATGCCGAAAACGGCGACGTGCACGCGCTGACCGCCCGCGAAGTATTCGGCGAGGTGAACCGCGACACCCGTGCCCGCGCCAAGACGATCAATTTTTCCATCATCTACGGCATTTCCGCCTTCGGGCTGGCGGCGCGGCTGGGCATCGATCGCAGCGAGGCGGCGCGCTATATCGAACTCTATTTCAGCCGCTTCCCCGGCATCCGCAACTACATGGCCGAAACCATCGCGTTTGCGAAGGATGCCGGGTTCGTCACCACGCTGTTCGGCCGCAAATGCCACGCGCCGCTGATCCTGTCGAAGAACCAGGGCGAGCGCCAGTTTGCCGAGCGCGCCGTGGTCAACGCCCGCGTGCAGGGCACCGCCGCCGATATCATCAAGCGCGCCATGGTGCAGATGCCGGGCGCACTGGCAGCGGCGGGCCTGACCGGTACGCGAATGCTGCTGCAGGTGCACGATGAACTGGTGTTCGAAGTGCCGGAGGCGGAGGTGGAGGCGGTGCAGCCGGTGATACGCAGCGTGATGGCAAATGCCCACCGGCCCCTGGTGCACCTGTCCATCCCGCTGGGCGTGGAAATCGGCCACGGCGCATCGTGGGGCGATGCCCATTGAGCATCGCTGTCGATCGCCTGCCGGCGTGCTGCAGGGTGCGGTTCATCTGGTGATCTGCGCGGTGTTCCTGATGGTCACGGCGCTGCCGTAAGGGCCTGTCCTACAAGGCCAAAGCCTGTCATCATGCCAATCCCGGTGGTTGCGGGCGGATGGCAGACACGTGCTGCCGAACCCCATCAGAATCGGCAGGATTGGCAAAATTGCCGGCTCTTTCTCAATCAAATGTTGCTGCCGGCACCCAGACCGCGGATCAGGCGTTGAAGTTCAGCCGCAGGCCCGGCCGCGGCCAGCGGCACTTCGCCAGCTTCCCGGTGGTCGAAAGGCACACAAAGGCATCCATCATGTCCGCCCCGCCGAAACAGATATTGGTGGTGAGGAGATCGGGGAAGGCGAACAGTTGCTGCGCGCCGGTGGCCGGATCGATGCTGGTGACGCCGGCGCTTTCGATCAGCGTGGCCTGCGCGATGTTGCCGCCCGCTTCGATGGCCAGCGAATCGAGATAGGTCTTGTTCGCCCACGCCGCGACGAACCGCCCCGGCACAGCCGGCAGCGGTTCCGGCGCCAACACGCCGGGCGAGACGATATCAAAGGCCATCACCACCCGGCGCACGGTGGAGGCGGCATAGAGCGTCCTGCCATCCGGGCTGAGGCCAACGCCGTTGAAATCCGGGCCGCTGATCAG
>DAITMD010000241.1:0-4099 GCA_036835345.1 Sandarakinorhabdus sp.
GCTGGAGGATCTGGACGACCCGGCACTGGTGAAGATCCTGACCGAGCCGAAGAACGCACTGGTCAAGCAATATTCGCGCCTGTTCGAAATGGAAGGCGTGAAGCTGGATTTCACTGCCGACGCTCTGTCGGCCATCGCCAAGCGCGCCATTGAACGCAAGACCGGCGCACGCGGCCTCAGATCGATCATGGAAGGCATCTTGCTGGACACGATGTTCGATCTGCCTGGCCTGGAAGGGCTGGAGCAGGTGCAGGTGGACAAGGATGTCGTGGCCGGCACCAAGCAGCCGGTGCGCCTGATGGTGACCGAAAAGGCGGCGTGAGGCACAGGGCCTGCGCCTGCAGTGCAATTCGCGTGTAATGCTGCCGGTGTATCCTTTGCAGTAGCCTCAGCGGGCAATGGCAGTTTGTAAAGGCCGGGCCAGTTGCGGCTGACGGTTTTGTGATGCCCTGCACAGCCGGCTGATATCGGGCGCAGCATGGGGGCAGCAATGGCACGGGCACCTGCAAAACTTCCGGATGTGTTCCGCACCAGCAACAATCAGGTTCGCGCGGTGGTGGGCCTGCGGCGGTCGGCGGCGGCAGTGCAGCCGATTGAAACAGTGGTCTATGATGGCGACACCATCCAGGTGAATCTGCTGGGCAGCGGATCGCTGCGCTTTCTGGGCATCGATACCGCCGAACTGCGGCTGAACAACCGCTTGCTGGATCATCCGGATTGGGTGGCGCGGTTCGGCGATCCGGCCATATTGGATGTTCCGGGGATGGAGCCTGGACTGCGGCAGCATCTGCTCCCGCGGATCGGCCCGGATACGGCGCAGAACCAGCTTCGGCATGCCATCGTCGGGCAGCAGGCGCTGCAGGCCATGGTTACTGCCGATATCGCCGCGATGAACGCGGTGCCCGACAATTTCACGCTGTACATCGAATTTTCTTACGAGGTGTTCGACGGCAATGGCCGGTTTCTGGTGTTTGCCAACCGCAATCAGCCCGATACGAACATCGGCGGCCCGCGCTTGCCTTCCTACAACGAACGCATGCTGGCAGAGGGAACGGCGCTGCCGTTCTTCATCTGGCCAAATGTCGCGCCGTTTCGTGACTTCAAGAGCATCATCGATGCAGTTCCGGCGCCCGGCTCGCTTGCCGTGCTGGCGACAGGCGGCAAACTGGGCGCGGCGCGCGCGATGGTGAAGGCGGCCCGTGCCGCAGCGACGGCGGGCGATCGAACGGTGTTTGATCCCGCCGATCCGCAAATTCTGGAGGCGTTTGAACTGCGTTTTCTGCAGCGCCGCTCTCTGCCCAGTCGCGGCCTGATCGATCTGTCGCGCAGGACAGATCTGATCCTGCGGCCGCAAAATTATTTCAAGGTCCCGCTGCCCGAAGACCGGCTGTTCATCCCGCCGGAATTTGTGCCGGCGTTTGCCGCCCGCGGCTGGCGTCTGGAAGGCTGGTAGGGGCCGCGGCGATCAGGCCACCACTTCCCGGCAGTGCAAACAGCGGCGACGCGGGCCGATGGTCAGGCCGCGCGCCATCAGCGGCCTGGTGCAGGCCGGGCAGCGCAGCGTGAAGATCAGCACCAGGCCCACGGCCAGCGCCATCGGTGGCAGCGCGAAGGCCAGCAGGCGCAGCGGTGCCGGCCACGGGATCAGGAACAGCAGCACCGGCACGATGAAGGCGAAACCCATCAGCCGCCACTGCAGCGCATAGAGGCCAGGCAGCGGCAGTTCCGCATCAGGAACGCGCGGCGAAACCCTGGCTTCGCGCGCCATCAGTAACGCCAGCTCTTCAGATCAGCGCCCTTCGGCGCAGCCGCTTCGATGCGCTTCATGATCTTGTCCACATACAGGGTGTGATAGCGCAAGCGGCTGATCTTGTTGGGTTCCTTGGGATCGCCGTTCCAGCAATGCTCGGCGCGGTCGCCATAGGCAATCTCGCCCAGGAACGGCGGATCGGCGGTTTTCAGGAAATCCTCGGCCAGATAGACGGCGTTATTGAGATAATAATTGTCCATGTCCCCGACGTATAAAAACACCTTGTCGCGGATTTTCGGCCCCAGCGTCTTCCAGTCGCGCTGCATGATGTGGACCAGATCATAATTTTCCCGCCAATATTCGGCCACCTTGGGATCGATCACCCCAGTGCGCTTGTCGAAGATGCGCTGCGGATAGCCGTCGGCGCCTTGCGGTGAGTAAACCGCTTCCCAGATGTCCCACTGCTGGCCGGATCGCGACTTGTCGCCCAGCACCAGTTCCAGCCGCTGTTCCTGTTCCAGCGTGTAATCCACATGTCCCAGATAATTGCGGTGCGCCGGGCGCGGCACCCGGCCAAATGTCCCTTCGCGCCAGAAGGCGTTCCTGTCGGCATAGATGTTGATGTTGGTATATTGGCGGAAATCAATCGGATCGGGGCAGGCGGCAAAGGCGCCGTTGAAATCATCCGGATAGAATATCTGTACCGCCAGCGCCTCCCAGCCGCCGGTGGAGCCACCATAGGTGAAGCGCGCCCAGCCTTCGCCCAGCCCGCGATAGCGCTTCTCCAGCGCCGGCACGAATTCCTTCATGATGGCATCGCCATAGGGGCCAAGATTGGCGGAATTCACCGCATAGCTGTCGTCATAATAAGGATTGCTGTGGTCGATCTCCACAATCAGGAAGCGTGGGAAATCGGCCGACGTCCACTTCCTGTAGAAATCATGCGCCTCCTTGTCCTCGATCCGGTTGTAACACGGCTCGTCAAAGCGCGGCGCCGGCACGCAGGGAGCGCTGGGATCGGGCGGCGTGGTGCGGAAATTGGCAAAATCCGCCGGGAAATGCCCGTGGTTGATGATCAGCGGATAGCGCGCCTCCGGGTGCTTGTCGAAGTCCTTGGGCACCAGCACGTGGCCGCGAAGATACACATCGGTGCCCCAGAATTCCGACAGGCGTTCCGACTTGATCTTGAAATGCCGGACGAATTCCGTGTCCTTGGGCTCGGTCACTGCCGGGATCACCTTGCTCAGCGCGATGGTCGCCACATCGTCGCTGCGCGGATTGAAGCGGATCTTCACCGGCTCCGAGATGATGTTGCCCGGCTCAGCCCGCCAGTCCTGCCCCGCCCCGCGTGCCGCCGGCAGCTTCACCGTGTGGCCGGTCGCCAATTTGTAGGTCTGATATTTGTGCAGCACGGCCTGCACCGTATATTCGCCGGCGGGCACCGCGCTCAGTTCCTCGGCCGGATAGCCCAGCACGCCGGCCCCGATCATTGCCGAACCGCCGGGTTTCAGCCCCTGCACATTGATGCCGAACACCTGCGGCGCGTCGGCGCCAAGCTTCACCTGAAAGCGCGGTTCCTTCGATCCATCGGGCGTGATGATCAGGATCAGGCGGCCATCGGTGGCGGCATCCACGCCCGACGCGGGCATGGTGATCCTGAAATCCGTGGCCGCCGCCGTGCCGGCCAGCAGGCCTGCCATGGCCCCAAGAACGAACCGCGCCGATCTGATCATCATCACATGCTCCCCATCTGTCTTGCAGGTTAGGCGGTGATCGCCTGCCTGTCATGCCCCTTCCGCGCGCCTGTCCCAAGCTGCTAGGGAAGGGGCATGCGCTTCCTGCTGTTCCTGCTTCTGGCTCTGTCCGCACTTTCTGCGCGCGCCGCGCCCAGCCTGTGCGGGCATCTGCCAGAGGCTGGCAAGATCGCCATTTCCGCACCTGTCGACAGCGTGCCGGCCCGGCCGCGCGCCAACCGCATGCTGGGCTGCCCGCCGGGATACACGCTGGATGCCAGCGCGCGCCCGCCGGCCTGCCGACGCGCCGGCATGGCCGCAGCCGATGGCAACCCGCGCGCCGCCTGCCGCGCCAGCCTGCCGCTGGGCCCGGTGGCCGACGTGCCGGCACAATATCGCCCCACCCGCAGCTGCCCGGACAGCACGCTGACGGCGGTGATCAGGCTGGAAGGTGCCAACGTGGGCCTTGCCGATGTGACGCTCTCCACCCAGTCACCTGGCGTCACGCTCACCACGCTGGATGATGATGGCAAGGCTGCCGATCCAGCGCAAATCCCTGCCGCGCAAGGCTGTTTTGGCCATCAATGCCGGCTGGTGGAGATGCAGGTGACCGCCG
>DAITMD010000242.1:0-4078 GCA_036835345.1 Sandarakinorhabdus sp.
CGCTGCCGGGTGCGCTCGGCTTCGGCCGCGACCGCTTCCGACCAGGCATCGAAGCCGCCAAAGCCCACTTCAGCCCGGCGCAGCGTGCCGCCATCGAGCCACAGGCAGTTGCGGGTGAGGCGGGTCAGGAAAGCACGGTCGTGGCTGATCACCACCAGGGCGCAGCGGCTGCGCTCCAGCCAGCTTTCCAGCCATTCGATGGCATCGATATCCAGATGGTTGGTCGGCTCATCCAGCAGCAGCAGGTCAGGCACGTCGGCCAGCACCCGTACCAGCGCGGCGCGGCGGCGCTCCCCGCCTGATGCGGTGGCGCAGGCGCGGCTCATGTCCATGCCCAGCTGATCGGCCAGCGCCTCCACCTCATACGGCTGGGCCCCGCCGGCCAGCGCATAATCGCCCAGCGTGGCAAAGCCGGCGAGCGGCGGATCCTGCTCCAGCCGGCCGATGGTGAGCCCGCCGCCGGCGGCGCGGCGGCCATCGTCAAAGGCCAGGCTGCCGTCGATGATCTTGAGCAGCGTGGATTTGCCGGCGCCATTGCGGCCGATCAGCGCCAGGCGGTCGCGCGCATCGATGGTGAGCGACAGATTCTGGAACAGCCAGTCAGCCCCGGTTTTCAGGCCGACGCGTTCAAGGGTGAGGATGGGTTCGGGCATGGCATTGCAGCCAGTGGCGGCTTGCCGGCTGGCTGGCAAGAGCGGCATGGTTGCATGGCCACCGCGCTTGCGGCAGAAAGGCGGCGGGCAAGCCGTTCATGTTAAGGCGATGTTCAAGCGTTGCCGGCCATGGAACCCCCAGCCAAGGAAGCCAGTGACCCGTTCATGCGTACGCTCTTCACCCTGATGATTGCCGCCGGCGCCGTGCTGGCCATGCCCGCGCAGGCCCTGCGCGGCCCCAATGATGTGCGCGAAATGGTGCGCGCCGGGGAAATCATGCCGTTCGAAACGATCCAGCGCCGGGTGATGCAGGATGCCGAGGGCGAATATGTCGGCGCGCAGTTCGATCAGTCCAGCCGTGTCTATCGCTTTCGCTTCCTGCGCGACGGGAACCTGATCAACATCGATGTGGATGCCCGCACCGGGGAACGGCTGCGCCGCCGCCAGAGTTATTGATTGCAAAGTTACACTTTGGTTGACAGGGCGGGGCAAGCTGGCCGAAGGCCCGTGCCATAACAAACGGAGCCAGAGCGGACCATGCGGATATTGGTGGTCGAAGACGAACCTTCCCTGCGGCGGCAACTGAAAGTGGCGCTGGAGCAGGCCGGCTATGCCGTGGATGCTGCGGGCGATGGCGAGGAAGGCCATTATCTGGGGGCCAATGAAACCTATGATGCGGTGATCCTGGACCTTGGCCTGCCCGAAGTGGACGGGCTGACGGTGCTGGAACGCTGGCGGCGCGAAGCGCGGGTAATGCCGGTGCTGGTGCTGACCGCGCGTGACAGCTGGTCCGACAAGGTGGCCGGTCTGGATGCCGGGGCCGATGATTATCTGGCCAAGCCGTTTCAGATCGAGGAGCTGATCGCCCGTCTGCGCGCCCTGATCCGCCGCGCTGCCGGGCAGGCGACATCGGAACTGGTGGCCGGTGCCGTGCGGCTGGACGGCCGGTCGGGCCGGGTAACCCTGAACGGGCAGCCCGTGAAGCTGACCGCGCAGGAGTTCAAGCTGCTGAGCTATCTGATGCACCACAAGGGCAAGGTGATCAGCCGCACCGAATTGATCGAGCATATTTATGATCAGGATTTCGATCGCGATTCCAACACGATCGAAGTGTTCATCACGCGCATCCGCAAGAAATTGGGTGCCGATCTCATCATGACCACGCGCGGCCTTGGCTACAGTCTCAACGACCAGATCTGATGCCGGGGCCGCACCCGCGCCGGTAGCCGGCGGGGCTGCCGGCCCCAGCAGCGGGCGCTCGCTACGTTTCCGCATGATCGTGATCGCCGCGGTGTGGATCACGGCGCTGCTGGGCCTGGGCGGTGCCGCGCTGGACCGGGTGCTCAACGAAACCCTGACGACCAGCTTCGATGAACAGCTGGCCAACAATCTGAACGCGATGATCAACGCTGCCGAGCTGGATGATGCCGGCGAAGTGCGGCTGCTCAGGCCGCTGGGCGATCAGCGCTTTTCCGAGCCATATTCCGGGCTCTATTGGCAGGTGTCTGCCATCGGTCACCCGCCGTTTCCGTCGCGCAGCCTGTGGGATCGGCAATTGACCCTGCCGGCGCGCGCCGCCGAATGCCGGCAGCCCTGCCGGTATGAAAGCGGCGAGTTTCCGGGAGAATCGTTGCGGGTGATCGGCCGCAGCGTGCGCCTGCCCGGCGGCAGCGACAGTTTCTTTTTCCAGATCGCCCAGTCCAGCCGCGATCTGGATCGGCAGCGGGCGCGCACGCGCTCCATCCTGTTCTGGAGCCTTTCGGTGCTGGGGCTGGGCCTGATTGCCATGGCGGCACTGCAATCCACCTATGGCCTGGCGCCGCTGCGCCGGGTCTCGGATGCGATTGCGGCCATACGCAGCGGCCGGGCGCAGCGGGTGGAAGCGGAATTTCCGGTCGAGGTGGAGCCGCTGGTGGCCGAAATCAACGAGCTGCTGGATCACGGCGAAGCCCAGGCCGAAGCCGCCCGGCGCCATGCCGGCAATCTGGCCCACGCGCTGAAAACGCCGATGAGCGTGCTGGTGGGCGAGGCGCGCGACCGCGATGATCCGCTGGCCCGCGCCGTGGAGGCGCAGGTGCAGGTGATGCGGCGGCAGGTGGATCATCAGCTGGCGCGCGCGCGGGCTGCCGGTCGCCGCGCTGCCAGCACGGCGCGCACCCCGGTGTGGCCCACCGTGCAGGCCATCGCCCGCACCGTGGAGCGCATCCATCAGGGCAAGGTGGTGATCGATCTGGACGGCGATCAGGCGGCACAGTTCCGCGGCGAGCGCCAGGATCTGGAGGAGATGGTGGGCAATCTGGTGGACAATGCCGCATTGCATGGCGGCGGCCGGGTGTTCGTGACAGTGGCTGCCGCTGGCGCGATGGTGCAGGTGATGGTGGAGGATGATGGCCCCGGTATCCCTGAAATCAAGCGCAGCCGGCTGTTTGAACGCGGCGAGCGGCTGGACACCGACAAGCCGGGCACCGGCCTGGGGCTGGCCATCGTCAAGGATGTGGCAGAGCTGTATGGCGGCAGCGTCGCGCTGGCCGACAGCGAGGATCTGGGCGGGCTGCTGGTGACGCTGAGCCTGCCGGCCGCAACTTAATCCCGTGCCGCCTGATGGTGGCGGATCACTTCGTCGATGATGAAGCGCAGGAATTTTTCGGAAAATTCCGGATCAAGATTGGCGCTGGCGGCCAGCGTGCGCAGCCGGGCGATCTGATCGGCTTCGCGGCCGGGATCGGCAGGCGGCAGCCCGGTGGCCGCCTTGTGCCGGCCCACGGCCTGGGTGATCTTGAAACGTTCGGCGAGCATGAAAACCAGGGCGGCATCAATATTGTCGATGCTTTCGCGATAGGCCTGCAAAACCGGATCGGACACGCGCACCCCCCCATTTCGCCTGAACGGCGTTGGCGCAGCTTTGCGGCACAGCGGCGCGGGGGGCAAGGCCATGCTTGCGCGCGGTGATGCTTGCGGTAAGGAAGCGGGTGTGACTGCCACTGTCTACACTCTGCATCCGGGGCGCGAGCCTTCCATTCAGGCGCTGATGAACCTCACGGCGCCAGGGCTGAATGCGGTCAATCATGTCATCCTCGACCGGATGCAATCAGAGGTGGCGCTGATTCCGGAACTGGCCGGGCATCTGATTGCCGGCGGCGGCAAACGGCTGCGGCCGATGCTCACGCTGGGCTGCGCCAGCCTGCTGGGCTATGCCGGCACCCGCCACCACAAATTGGCGGCAGCGGTTGAGTTCATCCACACCGCCACGCTGCTGCACGATGATGTTGTCGATGCGTCGGGCCTCAGGCGCGGCAAGGCCACGGCCAACGCGCTCTATGGCAACCCGGCCAGCGTGCTGGTGGGCGACTTCCTGTTCAGCCGGGCCTTTGAGCTGATGGTGGAAGACGGATCGCTCAGGGTGTTGAAGATCTTGTCGCGTGCCT
>DAITMD010000243.1:0-3996 GCA_036835345.1 Sandarakinorhabdus sp.
GCCTGCAATGTTGCGCGCAGATTGTCGCCAAAGCGCGCGATGCCGGCGCCATAGATGGCCAGCACCAGCACCCACAGCAGCATCGATCCTTCGTGATTGCCCCAGGTCGCCGCCAGCCGGTACGCCAGCGGCTGCGACAGCGCCGAATGGTTTGCCACCAGCGCCACCGAAAAATCCGCCTGCCCGAACAGGATCATCAGGCTGAAAAAGGCGATGCTGATCAGCAAGGCCTGCAGCCCTGCAGCGCTGCGCCCGAATGCCATCAGCGCCGCATCGCCGCGCACCGCGCCGGCCATGGGCACAGCGGCCTGCGCGGCGGCAACCAGCAGCGCGAGGATCAGGGCAAAATGGCCGATTTCGGCAAGCATTGGGGCGATGTCTCCTGTCGGGCCGTCGCGGCGGCGCGTGCCGAATATTCGGCGTCGCTGCACTCTTGCTCTAGCCGATGCGTATCAAGATGCTAGGATTTATCGTGTAGAGAGGGCCTGAACCGGGGGGTCAAGTGCCGCAGTGACGCCGTATCGCATCGCAATCGTGGGCTCCGGCCCGGCCGGCCTTTCGGCCGCAGCCCACGCGGCGCGGCTGGGGATTGCCCACGTGCTGCTGGAAAAGACTGACCATCTTTCCGATACGATCCACAAATATCAGAAGGGCAAGCATGTGATGGCCACGCCCTCGCAACTGGTCCTGCGCTCTCCGCTGGATTTCGACGCCGGCAAGCGCGAGGCGGTGCTGGGCACCTGGAACGAACAGACGGCGGCGGCCGGGGTGAACGTGAAATATCTGGCCGAGGTTAAGGCGATTGCCGGCACCGGCGCCGCCATCCCCGGTTCGGTGCTGAAGATCATCACCCGCAAGCGTGACGGCAGCAGCGAAACCCACGAGCTGCAGCGCCATGCCCCGCCCTATCGCCTGACGCTCACCAATGGCGAGGAGATATTGGCCGAAACGGTGATCCTGGCGATCGGCACGCAGGGCAATCCCAACCTGATGGCCTGCCCCGGCGGCAGCCTGCCCCATGTCCAGTATCAGCTCGATGATCCGGGCGAATATACCGATGAACATATCTTCGTGATCGGCGGCGGCGATGCCGGCATCGAAAACGCGCTGGGGCTGGCCGCCGATCCGGCGCAGAACAACAAGGTCAGCATCGTCAACCGGTCAGCGGAATTCGCCACCGCCAAGGATGCCAACGTCAAGGCGCTGATGGCGGCGCGCGATGCCGGCCGGATCAGCATCATGCCCCAGACCACCACCCGCAGCATCGAGCCGGGGTGGATCACGCTGGACACCGCCGAAGGCGAAGTGCGCGCGCCGTGCAATCGGGTGATCGCCCGCATGGGTTCGGCACCGCCACGCGGCTTCGTGGAAGCCTGCGGCGTTGAGTTTGCCTCCAGCGACCGGCTGGCCTTTCCGAAGCTTTCCGCCACCTTTGAAACGACCGCGCCCGGCATTTACGTGGTTGGCGCACTGGCCGGCTATCCGCTGATCAAGCATTGCATGAACCAGGGCCACGACGTGGTGGAGTTCATCAACGGCAATCTTTGCCTGTTGCCCGCCGACGAGCCGATCCTGGAGGCCAAATTCGCCGGCCTGCCCGCAGCGCGCAGCGTGGCCGAATGGCTGGAGTATCTGCGCACCAGCGTGTCGATCCTGCAGGGCATGAGCGCGCTGCAGATGCGCGAATTCATGCTGGACAGCGATGTGCGCGCCGTGCGGCGCGGCACGGTGATCTTTGAAAAGAGCGCGCCCGGTTCGTCGCTGTTCGGCATCGCCGAAGGCAATGTGCTGGTGGAGGTGGATCCGGCCAATCCCGATATCACCGTGCCGCTGGCGGCAGGCAGCATCTTTGGCGAGGTTGGCCTGATTTCCGGGCGGCGACGCGGCGCCACCATCCGCGCCGGCAGCGATTGCATATTGGTGGAGATCAGCCGCAACGCCGCCCTGAAATTGATGAGCCAGGTGCCAGCGGCCGCGCGCGAGATCACCCGCATCACCACGACGCGCAGCCTGCTGCAGATCTTCAAATCCGGGCTGACGGCGGCCGATCTGGAAGAGGTGATCGCGGCTGCCAGCGTGGAGACGGTGCGCGCCGGCCAGCCCATCATCAAGGAAGGCGAGAGCGGCGATGATATCTTCATCATCAGGTCGGGTTCGATGGTGGTGGAAAAGCACATCGCCGGGAAGCCCGTGTTCCTGAGCTATGTGCCGGCCGGCAGCTATGTCGGCGAAATGGCGGTCATCGACGGGAGCCTGCGCAGCGCCACCGTGCGCGCCGCCGTGAAGGCCGATGTGATCCGCATTCCCGGCGAACCGTTCCGCACCTTGCTGGCGGCGCGGCCGCAACTGCTCGATACGCTGCGCAGCGAGATGGCCAATCGCACGCGGCTCAACAATTACATCGAATCCAAGAAAGACAGTTTTTCCGGCGTCGTGGACATGTACACCGGCGTCGCCAATTTCCTGGTTGAACAAGGCGTCGGCGAGGCAACTGATGTGCTGCTGATCGACGAGAAATTGTGCGTGGGCTGCGACAATTGCGAAAAGGCCTGCGCCGACACGCACGACGGCCTGTCGCGGCTGGACCGCGAAGCCGGGCGCACCTATGCCCACCTCCACGTGCCGACCAGCTGCCGCCACTGCGAGCATCCGCACTGCATGACCGATTGCCCGCCAAACGCCATCCACCGCGGCCCGACCGGCGAGGTCTATATCGACGAAACCTGCATCGGCTGCGGCAACTGCCAGCGCGGCTGCCCTTATGGCGTCATTCGCATGGACAAGGTGCCGCCCAAAAAGCCGTGGCTGCTCAGCTGGTTCCTGTTCGGCAGCGGCCCCGGCCCCGGCGAACCCGGTGCCAGATGGGCCAAAAAAGCCGATCCCGCCTATGCCGAAAAGGCCAAAAAGGCGATCAAGTGCGACATGTGTGCGGGCCAGTCCGGCGGCCCGGCCTGTGTGCGCGCCTGCCCCACCGGCGCTGCCATCCGCGTGTCGCCCGAACAATTTCTGTCGGTGGCGCTGATGGGCCGGGAACAGAGCTGATGGCCAGCCGCGCCCCGGTTCGCAAGGCGATGACCGGCAAGGCGGTGGTGCGCGGCCCGCGCGAGGTCGCCCACGAAGGCTTTCTGGGCCACAAGCGGGCGCGCTGGGCACGGATTTCGGCCGCGCTCAGTCTGTTGGTGATCGCGGTCTATGCGCTCACCGATCCCATACCCCGCCACAATGGCGGCACGGCGCTGGGCTATGCGCTGGGCACGCTGGGCGCCGGAATGATCGTCTGGCTGTCGTTGCTGGGGGTGCGCAAGCGGGTGGTCGGGCCAAATCCCTACAGTCTGAAAGGCTGGACCAGCGCGCATGTTTGGCTGGGTATGAGCCTGATCGTGATCGGCACGCTGCATTCAGGCGGGCAGCTCGGCTGGAACGTCCACAGCCTGGCCTGGCTGCTCATGATGATCGTCATCCTGTCCGGCTTCTGGGGCATATATCTTTATCGCAGCCTGCCGGAAAAACTCTCCGCCAATCGCGGCGAGGTCACGCAGCAGCAGATGCTGGAAGCCATCCGCACCCTCGATCGGCAGCTGGACACCGCAGCCCAGCCGCTGGCCGCCGAGGACGCCGCGCTGGTGCGATTGAGCCTTGAGCAATGCCGCATCGCCGGCACCCTGCGGCAGCGCCTGTCCGGCAATTACAGCGGCGATGGCAATGCCCGCGCACTGGCTGCCGTATCGCAGCAGGTGATGGCCAGGGTGCGCGCCGGCACGCCGGACCAGCGCCTGCAGCAGATCCAGTTCCTGCTGGAGCGCAAGGAAGCCGCGCTGGCCCAGGCGCGCCGCCACATCGCCATGAAGGCGCAGCTGGAATTGTGGCTCTATATCCACGTGCCGGTAACCGTGGCGCTGCTGGCAGCGCTGGCGGCGCACATCCTCTCCGTATTCCTGTATTGGTGAGGCGGCGATGAGCTTCATCATCCGGCAGATTGCCAAGCGTGCCGACGGC
>DAITMD010000244.1:0-998 GCA_036835345.1 Sandarakinorhabdus sp.
CGAAATCGCCCTGTCGATCGCAGCACAGCTCACCGCTGTCTGGCGGGCATGAAATTCGGGACGGTCCCGCTGGCCGAGGCGGAAGGCGCGATATTGGCGCATTCGTTGACCATCGGTGGCCGCCGGCTGGCCAAGGGTTGCCGCCTGACGGCAGACGATGTCCGCGCGCTGGCGGACGGTGGCCGCAGCAGCGTGATCGCCGCGCAGCTTGACGTGGATGACGTGGGCGAAGATGCCGCCGCCGCCCGGCTGGCCGCTGCATTGGCCGGCCCCGGCCTGTCGGCGCTGCCGCCGGTGCATGGCCGGGTCAATCTGGCGGCCAATGCAGCCGGCCTGTTCGAGGTGCCGCCGGGGCTGGTCGCAGCGGTCAACGCCGGTGACGAGGCGATCACCCTGGCCACGCTGCCGCCCGGCAGCCGCGTGGCCGCCGGCGGGATTGCCGCGACCATCAAGATCATCCGCTATGCCGTGCCGGATGCAGCGCTGAACGCCGCCGTGGCCGCCATCACCCGGCCGCTGGCACTGGCGGCGTTTCGTCCGCGCCGCGTCGCCTTGATCGCCACCACCCTGCCCGGCACGTCAGAGAAAGCGCTGGCCCGGCTGGCGCAGGTGACGCGCGGGCGCATCCTTGCGCTGGGCGGCCAAATGGATGTGGCGGCGCCCGGCCCGCACGCTGCCGAAGCGCTGGCGGCGGTGTTGCGGCAGACCTGCGCCGATATCATCCTGATCGCCGGCGCATCGGCCACGGTGGACCGCGGCGATGTGGTGCCGTGCGCCATCGCCGCCGCCGGTGGCCGTGTGCTGCGGCTGGGCATGCCGGTCGATCCGGGCAATCTGCTGGTGCTGGGCGAAATCGCCGGAGCGCCGGTTATCGGCCTGCCCGGCTGCGCGCGCAGCCCCAAGCGCAACGGGCTGGATCTGGTGCTGGAACGCCTGTTTGCCGGTTTGCCGGTAGGTGCAGCCGATATCGCCGCCATGGGCGAAGGCGGCCTGCTGCC
>DAITMD010000244.1:1008-3992 GCA_036835345.1 Sandarakinorhabdus sp.
GCGCGCGCCGGCCGCCGTGCCCGCAAAGCTGGGTGCGGTGGTGCTGGCCGCGGGGCGCTCCAGCCGCTTTGGCGGTGCCCACAAATTGCTGGCCGAATGGCAGGGCAGGCCGGTCATCGGCCATGTCATCGATGCCATCGCCGCGGCCGGCCTGCCGCCGCCGCTGGTGGTGCTGGGCCATGGGGCCGCCGATGTGCGCGCGGCGCTGGCCGGGCGGGACGTGCAGTTCGTAACTGCACCGGATTGGGCCGAGGGCATGGGCCGCAGCCTGGCCGCCGGGATCGCGGCAGTGCCGCCGGCATGGGATGCCGCGCTGGTCTGCCTGGCCGACATGCCGGCCATCGAACCGGCGCTGATTGCCGCGATTGCCAGCGCCCCCGGCGACATCGTGCTGCCGGTGTGGGGCGGCAAGCGCGGCCACCCGGTGCGCTGGCCGCGCCGCGCCTTTGCCGGCCTGATGGCGCTGACCGGGGACAGCGGCGGCAAGGCGCTGATGACGGATCACGGCATCACCGAAATCGCCGCACCTTCGCCCGCCTGCCTGGCCGATGTCGATACGCCCGAAGCCTTGCAGGCGTTGACTGGCGGCTGAGGCATTTCCGGGTCTAGACTGGGCCTTTGAGGAGACGCAGACGATGACCAACCCCGCCCCGGCCCCAACGCAGGCCATGATCCAGCTTTATGATCGCTTCACCCACGGCGGCGGCTTGAGCCGGCGCGATCTGATGGCTGAGCTGGCGCGGCTGGCCGGGGGCACGGCGGCGGCCAGCGCCATGCTGGGCCTGATCGCAGCGCGGGCTGATGCGGCGCCGATGATCGCGCCCGACGATCCGCGCATCAAGGCGCAGGATGTCAGCTTCGATGTGGGCGGCGGGCGCATGATGGGCGGTTATCTGGCGCAGCCGGCGGGCGGCACCGCCAAGGCGCGGCGGGTGCTGGTGATCCACGAAAACCGCGGCCTCAATGATCACAACCGCGATCTGGCGCGGCGGCTGGCGCGCGCCGGCATGGTGGCGCTGGCCGCCGATTTCCTCAGCCCTGTCGGCGGCACGCCCACCACTGGCGATGGCAAGGTCAGCGCCGAGGATCTGGCCCGCAGCATGATCGGCAAGCTGGACCACGCGCAAACGGTGAGCGATGGCGTCGCCACGCTCAACTGGCTGGCCAGCACGGCACCGGGGCGCGGGGTTCCGGGCGCAGTGGGGTTCTGCTGGGGCGGCGGCATGGTGAATGCGCTGGCGGTGGCCGCCGGGCCGGGCCTTCGCGCCGGCGTGGCCTATTATGGCGCCGCGCCGCAGGATCTGACCGGCGCGGCCAGGGTGAAGGCCGAGCTGATCCTGCACTATGCCGGGCTGGACGAGCGGATCAACGCGGGTGGCCCCGGCTGGCAGGCGGCGCTGACGGCGGCAGGGGTCACGTTCACGGCCTTCACCTATCCGGACGTCAACCACGGCTTCAACAATGATACGGCGGCGGCGCGCTATGACAAGGTGGCGGCCGATCTGGCGTGGCGGCGGACGGTGCGGCTGCTGAAGGGTTGATTATCTGCAATTGCAGTTTATTCTGGCGGCATGGCCGATACCGCACTGCCCGCCCCCGCCGATCTGTGCACCGCCGCCAAGGTGCGCCGCCTGTCGCGCCGGGTCAGCCAGATTTATGACGAGGCGCTTGGCCGCCATGGCCTGACCATCGGGCAGTTCGGGCTAATCGCCAATCTGTCGCGGCGGCGCGGGCTGGCCATCGGTGCGCTGGCCGAACAATTGGCCGCCGATGCCTCCACGGTGTCGCGGCTGGTGCGGCCACTGGCAGCCGCCGGCCTGATCCGGATCGAGGTTGATCCGGCGGATCGACGGGGGCGGCTGGTGTGGCTGACCGATGCCGGCCATGCCCGGCGCGGCGCAGCGCAGGCCGCCTGGCTGAACGCCCAAAGCCAGATGGCCCAGCGGCTGGGCCATGGCCGGCTGGCGGCGCTGCGCTTTCTGCTGGACGAAGCCCACGAACGACTGGAGGCAGCGGAATGACTGCAATTGCACACAATGGCGTGGCCGTCATCATCGGGGCCGGTGATGCCACCGGCAGCGCGGTGACAGCCGCCTTTGCACGGCAAGGCCTGACCGTGGTGCCGGTGCGGCGCGGCGGTGACAAATTGGCGCCGCTGGTGGCGCGCGTGGAAGCCGAAGGCGGGCGCATCGTGCCGGTGGGGGCCGACGCCCGCGACGAGGAGGCGATGGCGGCACTGTTCGACCGGGTGGAGCGCGAGATCGGCCCGATCGAGGTGATGGTGTTCAACATCGGGGCCAATTCCCCCATGCCGATCCTGGAGGAAACCGTTCGCCGCTATCGCAAGATCTGGGAAATGTGCGCGCTGGCCGGCTTCATCACCGGGCGCGAGGCGGCGCGGCACATGGCGGGGCGCGGGCGGGGCACGATCATCTTCACCGGCGCCACGGCATCGCTGCGCGGATCGGCGGGCTTTGCCGGCTTTTCCGGCGGCAAGTTCGCGCTGCGCAGCCTGGCGCAGGCGATGGCGCGCGAGCTGGGGCCGCGGGGCATCCATGTCGTGCACAGTATCATTGATGGCGCCATCGATACCGAGTTCATCAGCAGCAATTTCCCGGAGCGCTATGCGCTCAAAAGCGAGGACGGGATTCTGGATCCGGAGGCGATTGCAGCGGAATATGTGCGCCTTGCCGCGCAGCCGCGCAGCGCCTGGACCCATGAGCTTGATTTGAGACCATGGATGGAACGCTGGTAGGGAGACGAACTGTGGCACAGACGATCGAGTTTCTGTTCGATGTGGGTTCGCCCACCGCCTATCTGGCGTGGCACCGGCTGAAGGGCATCGCGGCGCGCACCGGTGCGGCGCTGAAGCCGGTGCCGATCCTGCTGGGCGGGGTGTTCAAGGCCACCGGCGGCAGCCCGCCGGGCATGATCGCCGCCAAGGGCCGCTGGATGAACGAAGACATGGCCCGCTGGGCCGCGCG
>DAITMD010000245.1:0-3975 GCA_036835345.1 Sandarakinorhabdus sp.
AGCGCCACCTTTGGCGCCGCGCGCGAATCCTCCGATCTGCTGCGCTTCGGCCAGCTCACCCCGGCATTCGTGCTGCAAAGCCTGGCGCCGCTGCTGCTGGTATTTCTTGGCTTTGCCAGCGTTGCGCGGGAGCGTGAAAGCGGCAGCCTGCGCAGCTTGCGCGCACACGGTGCGCCGGTGCTGGCCATCATGGCCGGCAAGGCGGTGGCGCTGAGCGGAGTTGCGGCGCTGGCGATGCTGCCAGCACTTGCGGCGCTCGGCTGGGCCGCAGCCACGGCGCCGGCACAGGCGGGCATGGCAGCTCTAACTGCACTGGCGTACGGAGCCTATCTGCTGATCTGGGTGCTGGCCATCGTGGCGACATCGGCGCTGGCGCGCACGGCGCAGGGCGCGTTGGTGGGGCTGATCGCGGCGTGGGCGATCGTGGTGGTGCTGGTGCCGCGCGCAGCCGCTGGTTGGGCCGGCGTTGCCCAGCCGTTGCCCAGCCGGGTTGATACCGAATTCGCCATCGCAGCCGATCTGCGCCAGTTGGGGGACAGCCACAACCCCAACGATCCGCACTTTGCTGCCTTCAAGGCCAGCGTGCTCAAGCAATATGGCGTCAGCCGCGTGGAGGATCTGCCGGTCAATTATCGCGGTATCCAGGCGATGGAGGGTGAGCGGCTGACCTCGCAGTTGTTCGACAAATATGGCGCGCGCGCCGATGCCATCCAGCAGGCGCAATCGGCGCGGCTGGCGGCGATGGGCCTGCTCAGTCCGGCGCTCACGGTTCGCCGCGCGTCGATGCTCGCGGCGGCGACCGATCTCTCGACGCATCTGGATTTCATGCGTCAGGCCGAAGCCTATCGCTTCGATCTGGTGCAGCGCCTCAACCGCCTGCAGGCCGAAGCGGTATCCAGCACTGACGATGGCGCGCGCAGCCGTGATCCAATTGCCGATCGCCGCACGCGCATTTCGGCGGATTTCTGGCGATCGATGCCCGAGTTTCGTTTCGTGCAGCAGATAGCGGCGGCGCGGTCTGTAGCGCTGCTTCCGGTGCTTGGCCTGCTGGCGCTGTGGTTGGCGGCAGCGGCGGCGATCTTCTATTTGGCGGCGCGGAAGCTGGCCGGGCAGGCAGCATGAGCGATCTTCTGCGCGAAGCCTGGCTGCTGGGCCGCAACCGCGCAGCAATGGCAGCGTTGGCGCTGCTGGCTCTGTGCGCCGCGGCAGCCGTGGCGCTGGGCCTGGCCAGCGTGGCACGCGATCAGGCCGCCATCGCGCGCATGTTGGCCGGGCAGCCGACAGAAGAAGCAGCGCTGGCCGCCTTTGTGCAAGATCCCGGCGACGGTGCCTATTATGGCTTTCAGCCCACATGGGACCCGCCGTCCGATCTCGCCTTCGCTGCGCTGGGCAGCCGCGATATTGCACCGGCCATGCTGCGGGTGCGCGCGCTAGCGCTGGAAGGCCAGATTTACGAGAACGAGGCCGGCAATCCGGAACTGGCCTTGCCCGGCCACTTCGATCTCGCCTTTGTGGCCGTTTACCTGGCGCCATTGGTGTTGATCGCCCTTTTGCACGATCTTTGGTCAGGTGAGCGCGAGGCTGGCCGGCTGTTTGCGCTGCAGGCCACACCGGGTGCCAGCCTGCGGCTGTGGGGGCCGCGCGTTGCGGTGCGCGCTGGCGGGGTATTTTTGGTGCTGATGCTGCCTTTTGCTGTGGGGGCCGCATTGTCGGGTACATCGCCCGGCCGCGCGCTGGGTTTCGCCGGTTTGATGGCGCTGGTCTGCGCTTTCTGGACAATCCTCGTGCTGCTCGTCGCCCGCCGCGCGGCCTCGTCTGCTGTCAACGCCGCCGCGCTTTCCGCCCTGTGGTTCGGCCTCACACTTGTCGCCCCTGCGGCCGTTGGCCTGGCCATCAACGCTGCCGTGTCGGTGCCCGATGGCGCCGCCATGGCGCGCGAAAACCGCGAAGAGGTCCACGCCGGCTGGGACAAGCCCAAGCCCGATACGATGGCGCGCTTCATCGCCGTCTATCCACAATTCGCCGATCGCGCAGGCGTCCCGCAAACCTTCAGCTGGAAATGGTATTTTGCCTTCCAGCATCTGGGCGATCTGCACGTGGCTGACGAATCCCGGGCCTACCGCGAAGGCATCGCCCGCCGCGCCGAACTGGCCCGCATCGCCGGCTGGCTGTTGCCACCGGCGGGCCTCGCGCAAGCCATGGCCGCCATGGCCGGCACGGATGTGACCGCACAATTGGCCTATCAACAGCGCATCCGCGCCTATCACCGCGAACTGCGGGAATTTTATTATGATTATCTTTTCAACGACAAGCCGTTCGGTGCGGACGATCTGGCACTGGTGCCGCGCTGGCGCCCGGCTGACGGCGTTTAGCGTCGCATTGGCCGCGCCGGCCGCGGCGCAGCGGGTGACAGACAATGCCGCTGCCGGTGCCGAAGATGCCTTCGGTACCAGCATCGGCAACGAACGCGTGGGCCTGTACAGCGGCAACGAGGTGCGCGGATTCTCTCCTGTCACCGCCAACAATATCCGGCTGGAGGGCCTGTATTTCGATCGCCCGGCCGCCTTCACGGATCGGCTGGTGCAGGGCAATGTCGTCCGCGTTGGCCTGACGGCACAGAATTATCTGTTCCCGGCGCCAACGGGCATCGTCGATTATCGAATCCGCCCGGCTGGCAACGATTTCGTGGTCAGCACCATGCTGGGCCTCAACAGCTGGGGCGGTGGGCGGCTGGAGATCGACACCCAAATTCCAGTGGTGAAGGACCGCCTCAGCCTCGTGGCGGGCGTCGCCGGTTTTGTGGATGAACTGCCGGCCGGCAATCAGAGTTTCTTCGGCTCCTACGCACTGGCCGCTCGCTGGAGGCCGGCGCCCGGCGTGGAGATCATCCCGTTCTGGAGCCGCGTTGATCTCTATAACCGCGAAGCCGCACCGCTTTACACGCCAGAAGGCGCCCTCCTGCCACCGCAAGTGGCGCGCCGTGCCTATCCAGGACCGGACTGGGCAGATCAGCGCAACATCGTTCAGCATTATGGCGCGCTCACCAAGGCACAGCTGGGCACGGATTGGCAGCTGGCCGCCGGCCTGTTCCGCTCAACCTCTGACAGCCCGACGAATTTCGCCCTCAATTTCGTGGGCGTGCGGGCTGATGGCACCGGCATTCCCCGCATCACCAGTGATCCGCCGCAATCGCTGGCCGGCACTAGCGGCGAACTGCGCCTGTCCGCACCTTCCGCGATGGCCAGCGCCGCCACACTCTGCACGCTGCGCTGCGCGGCCGGCAGCGCATCAGCCGCTATGGCGGCGGCGCCCGGATCGAGCTTGCCCGTACCAACGTGGAAGCCGTGATCGACACGCCCGCGCCGGATTTTATCTTCGCCCCGCAAACTGATGAGACTGTGCGCCAGGCCATCGCCGGCATCGCCTATGATGGGCGCTGGACCGGCGTTGGCGGCCTGAGCATCGGCCTGCAACGCACCTGGTATCGCAAGCGCGTCGATCGTCCCGGCGCAGCGCTCGCCCGCACCGATGACGAAGCCTGGCTGCCCAACGCCACGCTGTCGGCCGAAATCACGGGCCGGCTGGCGCTGTACGGCAGCTTCACGCGCGGGCTGGAAGAGACCGGGCTTGCCCCCGACAGCGCCGCCAATCGCACCGAAGCGCTGCCTGCGATCCTGACCGAGCAGGTCGATGCCGGCCTGCGCTGGAAACTGCCCGGCGGCGTCAACGTGATTGCCGGCCTGTTCGATGTGCGAAAGCCCTATTTCGCCGCCGACGAAGCCAATGTCTTTCGCGAACTCGGCAATGTGCGCCACCGCGGTGCCGAGCTTTCGCTGGCAGGGCCGTTATCAGAGAATTTGACCGTGGTGGCCGGCGCCGTGTTGATGCAGCCGCGCGTAACCGGGGAAGCCGTCACCCTTGGCCGCATCTGGCCGTGCCCGGGAAAAGCCCCGCCAGGATCAGCGCCATGGTCGC
>DAITMD010000246.1:0-3929 GCA_036835345.1 Sandarakinorhabdus sp.
CGGTGCTGGCGGCGCTGAGCTGCCCGGCGCGCGGCTTGCCGGCGATGTCCAGCGCTTCATAGCGCCATTCAGGCATCATCGGCTCCGGCGCCCAGCACCCGGAGCGCTTCGGTTGGCGTGGTCAGGCCGCTCAGCACCGCTTCGCGTGCCAGGGCCGGCAGCCCCTTGCTGCCGGCGGCGGCGGCCAGATCGGCAGCGGTGCCCCCGGCGTTGATGCCGGCGGCCAGCCTGTCGGTCATGCGGATCAGATCATAAAGCCCGACGCGGCCCTGCCAGCCGGTGTGATGGCACGCGCCGCAGCCCGGCGCCTGCCAGACCGTGCTGCCCGCCGGCAGGCCCAGCGCTGCGGCCGCGCCGGCATCGGCGGGTGCAGCCACCCGGCAGGCCGGGCACAGGCGGCGCACCAGCCGCTGCGCCACCACGGCGCGCAGCGTGGCGGCGATCAGGAAGGGTTCGATGCCGAAATCGCGCAGGCGGGTGATCGCGCTGGCGGCATCATTGGTGTGCAGCGACGACAGCACCAGATGCCCCGTAAGCGCCGCCTGCACGGCAATGGCCGCGGTTTCGGCATCGCGGATTTCGCCGACCATCACCACATCCGGGTCCTGCCGCAGGATCGCCCGCAGCCCGGCGGCGAAGCTGAGGCCGACCTTGGGGTTCACCTGCGTCTGGCCCAGCCCATCGAGGGCATATTCCACCGGGTCTTCCACGGTCAGGATGTTGCGGCTGCCATCGTTCAGCAGTTTCAGCCCGGCATAGAGCGTGGTGGTCTTGCCGCTGCCGGTTGGCCCGGTCACCAGCACCAGTCCGTTCGGCTGTGCCAGCGCGGCGCGAAAGCCGGCATCGATGGCCGGCGGCATGCCCAGCCCGGCCAGATCGATGCCGGCATTGTCCTTGTCGAGCAGGCGCAGCACCACGCGTTCGCCGCCGCGCGCCGGCAGGGTGGAGACGCGCACATCGAGCCTTTTGCCGCCCAGCGCCAGTTCCATGCGGCCATCCTGCGGCAGCCGGCGTTCGGCAATGTCCAGCCGGGCCATCACCTTGATGCGGCTGGTCAGGCGCGCGGCGATGCCGGGCGGCAGGCGGTGCAGTTCCTTCAATTCGCCATCGATCCGCATCCTGACCAGCAGCGCGGTTTCGAACGGTTCGATGTGAATGTCGGACGCCTTCAGGCGCGCGGCCTCGGCAATCAGGCCATTGATCAGGCGGATGGCCGGGGCTTCATCGTCGCTGGCCAGCAGATCTTCGGCCGATGGCAGATCGTCGGCCAGATCGGCCATGGCATCGGCGCCGCCGGCATAGGCGGAGACGGCATAATGATCCTGCAGCAGCCGATCGAAGGCGGCAGCATCCACTTCGCGCAGGCGCAGCGGTCGCCCGGCGAGGCGGCGCACTTCGATCAGCGCGGCGGCATCGCTGCCGGGGCGGCGCACCACTTCGGCCACATCATCCAGCGCGGTGACGATCACGCCTTTCGTGCGGGCAAAGCCGTAGGAAAGGGCCGGCGCGCTCATGGTTTGGGCACCTGCGGCGTTGGCTGCGGCACCTGCGGTGCGGGCTGGGGCGGGGCTGCCGGCGGGGCGGTCTTCAGATAATCGCGCAGCAGTTCATCCAGGCTGGTGCTGCTGGTGCCTTCCCGGCTGGCCTGTTCGGCGCGCATATAATCATAGCGGCTGGCCGCGATGCGCTGCGCGTCTTCGGCGCTGCGGATGATGGTCGGGCGGATGAACACCATCAGGTTGGTCTTGGTGCGGTCGCGCGATCTGGATCGGAACAGATTGCCGATGATCGGAATGTCGCCCAGCAGCGGCACTTTTTCGATGGCGCGGCGTTCATTGTCGTCGATCAGGCCGCCCAGCGCGATGATCTGGCCATCGTCCACCGTCACCGTGGTGGAAATCTCGCGCTTGTTGAAGATCAGATCGGGCACATTCTGGGTGACGACCTGATTGGCGATGCTGCTCACTTCCTGGCGCAGCACCATCTTGATGGTGTTGCCGGCGTTGATCTGCGGCCGCACATCCAGCGCAATGCCGATGTCGCGGCGCTCCACGGTGCGGAAGCTGTTGTCGAAATTGTTCGAAAGCGCCTGGCCCGTGGCCACCGGCACATTCTGCCCGACCAGGATGCGCGCCTGTTGATTGTCGAGCGCGGTGACCGACGGGGTGGACAATATGTTGGAGGCAGTATCGGCCTTCACCGCATTGACCACAAAGCCGAACACCGCGCCGGCCCCCAGATTGCCGCCAAAGCCGAACTGGCCGCCGTTGGCGCTGAGTAGGCTGTTCACCGCCGCGTTGCGCAGTGCCACCGTGGTGGGATTGTCCTGTCCATAGCGGTTCTCAGCGGCAATGGCCCCGGCCACCGACAGCAGATTGGGCGCGGCATTGCTATAGTTGGTAACGGAAAACGGGATGTTGGAACCGCCGGTGCCCGACAGCAGGAACTGCACGCCAAGGCGCTGCGCGGCGATATCGCTGATCTCCACGATGATGGCTTCCACCAGCACCTGTTCGCGGCGCACATCCAGTTGGCGCACCACTTCGCCCAGCCGGCGCTGCACATCGGCGGGCGCGGCGATGACGATGGCATTGGCGCCTTCGAACCGCGCAATCACCGCCTGACCGCGCCCGATGCTGGCACCGGGCACAAAGCCGCTGGTGCCCAGCGATCCGCCCGGCGTGGCAGCCGGCAGCGCCGGAGCCGGAGCCTGGCCGTTCTGCGCGCCCGTCGGCGGGCTGCCGATGGAGGAGACGGTGGGCAGTGCCAGCGGGGCGGACTGGCTGGCCGGGCTGACCGGTTGCCCGACCAGTTGCTGCAGCACCGGCACCAGTTGTTCGGCATCGGCATGATTGAGGAAGAACACCCGCACGTCGCTGCCGGCCGCCGCCGCGCTGTCCAGATCGGCGACGATGCGCGCCAGCTTGGTGAGCGTGGCCGGATCGCCGCGCAGCACCAGCGAGTTCGACGCATCGACCGGGGCGACCTGCCAGCCGCGGCCCTCTGCGGAACCCTGCGCCACCTGCGCCAGCGAGGTGGCAATTTCGCGCGCGCCGGCGTGTTTGAGCGCAATCACCCGCACCGCCGCCCGGTCCTGATCCAGCTGCCGCGCCAGTTGCAGGATGCGCGCCACATTGTCGGCATAATCGGCGATGATCACCGAATTGCCGGCGCGGTTGGCAGTAAGCTGGCCCTCGCGGCTGACCAGCGGGCGCAGCGTTTCGATCGCCGATGCGGCATCGATGAAGGTGAGATTCACGATGCGGGTTTCGAAGCGGTCGCGGCCCGCACCCCCCGATGGCTGGGTGGCGGCACCATCGGCCGGCGCCACCCGCAGCGCGCCGCCAGCCGCCGGCGTCACCACCAGGCCATTGGCGCGCAGGGTGGACAGGAACAGTTCGAAATAGCCGGCAGTATCCAGCGGGCGATCCGACACCACGGTCACCTTGCCCTGCACGCGCGGATCGATGATGAAGCTGCGCCCGGTGGCCCGCGCCGCATCCTGAATGAAGGCGCGGACATCGGCATCGCGCAGATTGACCGTCTGCTGCGCCAGCAGCGGGGCGGCGAGCAGCGCCAGACACAGCGCCATCCACAGGGCGGCGATCAGGCGCTTCATTTGGCCAGCGCCTGCGGCAACTGTGATGCCTGCGGAAGCTGGGACGCCTGCGGCAGTTGGATGGCCTGCGGCGCGGGCGAGGATTGATCGATATACAGTGTTTCGCGCGCGCCGCCGCGATCAAGGGTGACGCTTTCGAACGCCACCCCGGCCAGCCGCACGCCGGGCATGATCTCTTCGCCCACCGCCACGCTGATCTGGTTGCCATCGGGGGTGGCGATGATCGCCGATCCTTGTGCGCTGGCGGCATCGACGCGGGTGCCGACCAGAACCAGATCGAGGCTGGATACGGCATCGGCCGGCGCTGCGT
>DAITMD010000247.1:0-3921 GCA_036835345.1 Sandarakinorhabdus sp.
GCGCCCATCGCCGGATCGCCCAGCGCATAGGCGGCATAGGGCATCACCGAAACGCACAGCAGGTGGCCGCCGCACGCGCGCGCCACGTCAAAGGCCGCGTTCAGCCGCGCCTCCTGCCCCTCATCGCCTTCAATGTGAACGAGAATCGTCTTCATTGCCGCCGTCCTCCCCGGTCATGTTGCGTCTTCATCCTTTTAACATATCGGGGTAGCGAGCGACACTTTGGTTTGTGGCAGTTCATCATGCCGCCCTGGCCTTGAGCGCGATGGCAAGGCCAACCAGCGCCAGCGCCGCCCCCGCCACAGCGGTGCCAGTCCACACAAAGCCTTCCAGCAGCGTGGAAATGGCCAGCGCCACCACCGGCACCGCCACGCCGTTCCACGCCGCCGGCCCGGCCCCCACGGCGCGGATCAGCCGGTAATACAGGCTGAACGCCACCGCCGAGGCGGCGATGCCCAGATAGGCCACACCGGCCAGATAGACCGGATCGAGCGAAATGCGCGGCGGGCCAGACATTGCCCACGCCACCACGCCGTCGATCAGCGCGCCCCACGCCATCGCCCACGCCAGCCCGGCGGTGAGCGGCATGGCGCGGCCGGCATCGGTGGCCTGCAGCACGTTGGCGATGCTGGCGCTGATCACGCCGCCAAAGGCCAGCGCCAGTCCCAGCATCATGCCGTCACCGCCAGGCGCTGCCAGATCGGGCGCAAACAGCAGCGCCACGCCGGCCAGCCCAATGGCGCTGCCGAAGATGAAGCGCCCGGTCACCCGCGTGCCCAGAAACAGCACCGAAAGCAGCGTGTTGCTGACCAGCAGGAAGGCAAAGGTAAGGCTGACAAGGCCCGACGCCAGATATTGTTCGGCGCGGTAGACAAGATTGAAATTCAAGACGAATTGTGACACCGCGATGATCAGCGCAAAGCGATGCTGCCGGGCGTTCAGGCGCAGCGGCTCGCGCCGGATCGCGGCCAGCGCGAACATCACCGCCGCCGCCAGCACGAAACGCCACGTTACCGACCAGCCCGGCGGCACATCACCCAATTGTGTGCGGATGACGAACCAGGTGCTGCCCCAGATCAGCGTGCAGCCGGCAAACGCGATCCACGCCTGCGCGGTGAAGCGGGCGGATTGAACGGCCGGTGCGCTCACCCGTCAGCTGCCAGCGCGGCAGCCAACCGATCGATGGCGGCCGGCGGCGTGTCCCAGCTCACGACGAAGCGCGCCTCGTTCGATCCGGCATCGCCCCAATCATAGAAATGGAAGCCCTGCTGGCGCAGCCGTTCCGGCTCGCCCGGATGCAGCTGCACGAACAGTTCGTTGGCCTCCACCGGGTGCAGCAGGCGCGGGCCAGCTGCCGCCGCCAGCGCCGCCGCGCCGGCATTGGCGGCGGCCGCGTTGCGCAGCCACACGCCATCTTCGACCATGGCGATGATCTGCGCGGCATTGAAACGGCCCTTGGACGGCATCTGCCCGGCCCGCTTGCGCCGCCAGCGCAGCTGATCGGCCAGCGCGGTATCGAACAGCACGATGGCTTCGGCTGACAGGCCGCCATTCTTGATGCAGCCAAAGCTGAGCGCATCGATGCCGGCGACCAGCGCCGCCGGATCGCCGCCCAGAAACGCCGCCGCATTGGCAAAGCGCGCGCCGTCCATATGCGTGCGCCAGCCGCGCGCCGCCGCGTGCGCCGTCAGCGCCGCCAGCTCTTGCGCACGATAGACGGTGCCGCATTCGGTGGCCTGGGTGATCGACAGCGCCGCCATCTGCACCTGATGCACATCGCCGCGATGCCCGGCCAGCGCCGCATCGATGCCGGCCGGCGTGAGTTTGCCATGTTCGCCGGGGCACAGCAGCAGCTTGGCCCCGCCAGTGAAAAATTCCGGTGCACCGCATTCATCGACGTGAATATGCGCCTCTGTGTGGCAGGCCACCGCGCCCCATGGCGGCACCAGGCAGGCCAGCGCCAGCGCGTTGGCCGCCGTGCCGGTGGCCACCGGCAGCACCACGCAGTCGCGCCGGAACAATTCGCCCATCAGCCGTTCCAGCCGCCGCGACCAGTCATCCCCGTCATAACCGGCGGCCTGCGCCGGTGCCGCCCCGGCCACCGCCGCCAGCACCTCAGGGCAGGGCGCGGCGGCATTGTCGGACAGGAAAAATGCAGGTGCGGTCATGTCCGAGCGATAGGGAGGCAGCGGGCACAGCGTCAACAGCCAAACAGGAACGGCGGCCCCGCGAAGGAACCGCCGCTGCTGTTTGCGGCGACATGCCGCCCGGCGTTTGCGCTCAGAACGAGAAGCTGAGCGTGGCGCGGCCGGCGTGATCGCTGTTGTTCTTGCCGATCAGGCCCGAATAACCAACGTTGATGCGCGCCTTGTCCGACAGGTTAAAGCCGATATCGGCCTGCAGCAGCGCTGCATCAGGATCCATCGCCACCGATTGGATCTGGCCGTTCTGGCCGACCGCCGGGATGCCGATGATCGTGGTGGCTTCACGGGCGCCAGACGTGCGCTGCCAGGCGGCACTGGCATTCAGCGCCACCTTGCCGCCGGCGGTTTCGGTGCCGACGCGCAGACCAAGGTTGGTCACCGCGATATCATGGGTCTGCTTGGCCGCAGACAGCGCCGCAATCGCGCCGGTTTCGTTCAATGCGTTGATATCGGCCTGCACATAGGTCAGGCGGGCGAAGGGTTCCACCCGGGTTTCGGCGGCGCTGGCCAGATCGAACGCCAGTTCGCCGAACAATTGATAGGTGGTGCCGCGCGTGACGCCCGACAGGGTTTGGGTGAGGCCCGGCAGGGTGACAGCGCGGGCACCGGTGGCGCGCGCTGCCGCCACGCTGATACCGGCGTTGGCCACCAGCCCGGCATCGCGGCGATAACCGGCATAGAAGGTGCCGCCGGTGGTTTCCACGTTGGAGCTGCCGCCCAGCACGCGATAATCGATATCGGTGCTGGTATAATGGAACATGGCACCAACGGTGATGCCATCCCTGGCCCAATCGATCCCGGTGAGCAGGCCGCGCTGTTCGGTGGTGAAGCCGGTGGCAGCGCCGCTGGTTTCAGCTGTGCCCCACGAACCGGCGCCGCGCAGGAAGAAGGTGACCGAACCCGTATCGGCATCCCCCGTCTGCATCTGCTGCCCGGCCATCGAAGCGAGGCCGATGTTGAGCCGGTCCAGCGCGGTTTCGCGGAACACCCGGTGCGTATCCAGCACCACGCGGCGTTCGGTGGCACGCTGTTCGCCCGAGATCTGCAGCAGCGCGAACGGCAGCGCCGAACCTGCCGTATACAGCGGCGCGAACGCCTGCGGGTTATAGCCATTTGCCACCGCCCGATCGAAGGCGCGCGCGGCTTCCAGCGCGTTGCCGGTGGCACCGCCCGCCAGCGTGGCGGCCGCAGCCAGACTGCCCGGCGTCAGGCGCAGGTTCACCTGCGTGCCGGTATACTCAATCGCGGCGTTCAACGCCGGGCCGAACAGGCCCAGGCCGGTCACCGGGTTGAAGGTGCCGGTGCGGGTGGCACCCGATGCCAGCGTATAGACATTGTTGAACACCGGTGCCGTGACCGACGCGACGGTCAGCGTGCCGCCAACCGCCAGATCGCCGGTGGCGGTCACGCGGTCGCTGGCGGCGCCATTGATATTCACCAGATAGGTGCCGAGCAGCGACGCCGGGCCGTTCACCGTGAGCATGCCGACATTGCTGGTGCCGGCAGCGCCGGGGCTGATCGTGGCACCTGCCGCAACATTGAGCATGCCAGAGGAACCGGTGCCGGTGATGGTCCCGCCCGACAGGACATCCACAGTGGACACCAGAGCGCCGGTGATGTTGAGCGTGCCGGCGGTCACCGTGGTCGGGCCGGCATAGAGGTTGGCCCCCGCCAGCGTGAGCGTGCCGGTGCCGGTCTTGTTGAGCGCGCCGACACC
>DAITMD010000248.1:0-559 GCA_036835345.1 Sandarakinorhabdus sp.
GATGCCGGCTGGGGGCTGGATCTGGAAGCCGAAGTGGTGGTGATCACCGGCGATGTGCCGCAGGGGGCCAGCCGCGAAACCGCGCTGGCCGCCATCCGGCTGGTCGGCCTGGTCAACGATGTCTCGCTGCGCGGGCTGATCCCCGACGAACTGGCCAAGGGCTTCGGCTTCGTGCAGTCCAAACCGGCCAGCGCGCTGTCGCCGGTGCTGGTCACGCCGGCCGCACTGGGAGACCGCTGGCAGGATGGCAAGCTGGTCGGCACGCTGAACATCGATCTGAATGGTCAGCCGTTCGGCCGGGTGGAAACCCACACCGACATGACCTTCGATTTCGGCACATTGATCGCGCATCTGGCCAAGACCCGCCACATCGGGGCGGGCAGCATCATCGGTTCGGGCACGGTATCCAACCGCGATGCCGGCGGCGGCCCCGGCCGGCCCTGCCGCGATGGCGGCCGCGGCTATGCCTGCATCGCCGAACAGCGCATGGTGGAAACCATCACCGGCGGCGCGCCCACCACGCCGTGGCTCGGCCCTGGCGACGTGGTGCGCATCGAAA
>DAITMD010000248.1:569-3915 GCA_036835345.1 Sandarakinorhabdus sp.
CGATTTTCGGTGCCATCGAACAGCCGGTGGTGGCGGCCTGAACTGCCGCCATGGCGCCGATGCCCTGCTTGCCCGGCCTGTTTGTTGGGGCTATCACCCGCAACAGACGATGTGCAGCCGCCTTGCCGTCAGGCAGGCGCTGCAAAGGGGGGCATTTGAGAGTCATCGCAGCCTTGGTGGCAGCAAACTGGTTGGCGATTGGCACGGCGCCGGCACTGGCTCAGCCGGCCCCGGCCGTTCAGACAGCGGATCAGGCGCTGCTCGCCGCGCTCACTGCCCGCCCCGTCACCGATCTGCCCGATCAGCTGCGCCGCGCGCTGGATGCGCTGCCGGTGGTGAACGAAGGCCGCGAAGGCGTGAACGTCGCTGCCGCCCAAACCACGCAGGCGCGCAGCCGGCTGTTCCCCACGCTGGGCGTGGATGCCATCACCGCCGATACCATCGCCCGCGATTTTCAGCGGCCATCGACCATTTTCGAAAGCCTGATCCCGCGCCGGCGAACCGATATCACCGGATCGATCAACCAGCTGCTGGTTGATTGGGGTGCCACCTCGGCGCGCATCCGCTCCGGCCAGCTGGCCGAAGATGCGGCAGAGGCCAATCTGGATCAGGCGCGGCTGGATGCGGCGGTCGCGCTGATCGGCGCGTGGCACGAAGCCATTGGCGCGCGCCACGCGCTGGACCTGGGAGAGGCCCATGTGGCGCGGCTGGCGCAGATTGCCGAGGCGCAAAGGGCGCGCACCGCCGCCGGGGCCGACAGCGCCGCCGATCAGGCGCGCGCCATGGCCGCCGCCGCGCAGGCCCAGGCCCGCGTGGCCGATCTCAGGCGGCGCAGCACGGCGGCGCGTGCCCGCATAGCGGAATTATTCGGTGCCGATCCGCCGGCCCCGGCCCGCGCACCGCTGCCGCCCGATGATCCCACCGTGGTCGATCTGCCGGAATATCGCGCCGCCATTGCCGATGCCGATTCGCGCCGCTCCGCCGCCCGCGCCGCCGGATCGGACCGGATGCCGCGCTTTGATGCCCGCCTGGCCGGCAGCAGCTATGATCTGCTGCGCGCCGGCCGGCCCGATTATGATGTGCGCGCCACCATCAACATGACGGCGCGTTTTTCCACCGGCGGCGCCGAAGCGGCGCGGGTGAGCGAACTCAACGCCTCGGCCCGGCGCGCGCGGTACCTGTCGCAGCGCATCGCGCTGGAAAATGCCCGCGAACGCGCCGAAGCCGAAGCGCAGCTGCAGGCGCTGGACGAAGCCCTGCCGGTGCAGGCCAGCGCCTTTGCCGATGCGGTGCGCGCCCGCGATCTGTTTGCGGCGCGCTTCCAGGCGTCGCGCGGCACGCTGTTCGATCTTTTGCAATCGGAACAGCAGCAGTTTGAATCCGGCCTCGCGCTGGTGGAAGCGGAACTGCGTTTCGATGTGGCGCGCTGGCTGCTGCTGGCGCGGCGCGGCACCCTGCTGCGGGTGGTGGACGGTAACCAGTCGTTCACGCCCTGATGATAGACCGGCTGCGATGAGAGACATTCTCACCCGCTGGGTGCCCCCTTGGCTGGCCGATGCCCTGCTGATGCACCGCGGCACCTATTATCGGGCCGCGCTGGCGGCGCTGTTCACCAATATCTTTGCGCTGGCCTCGTCGCTGTTCTCGATGGTCATCTACAACCGCATCGTGCCGTCGGGCGCCACCGCCTCGCTGATCGCGCTGTCGGTGGGCATCGGCCTGGTGCTGGTGTTCGATTTCATCCTGCGCGTGCTGCGCGGCTGGTTTGTCGATATTGCCGGGCGCGACGTGGATGCCGCGCTGGGCAACCAGATGTTTGCCCGGCTGCTCGGCCTCAGGCTGGCGGACCGGCAGGGCTCGTCGGGGGCATTTTCCGGCCTGCTGCGCGAACTGGAAACCGTGCGCGAAACATTGGCCTCCACCACGCTGGTGGCGCTGGTCGATCTGCCCTTCACCCTGCTGTTCATCGGCGTCATCGCGCTGATCGGCGGCCCGCTGGTGCTGGTGCCGCTGCTGATGGTGCCGGTGGTCATCGTCTCCAGCCTGGCGGTGCAGCCGGCGCTGGATCGGCTGGCGCGCGAGAATATGGGGCAGGGCTTTTCCAAGCAGGGCGTGGTGGTGGAAACCGTGGCCGGCCTTGAAACCGTGAAGGCCGGGCGCGCCGGGCCGATGCTGGAAAACCGCTGGAAACAGGCCGTGGCCGACAATGCCGGTTCGGCGCTGTCCAGCCGGCTGCTGTCGTCGGTGGCGATCAATGTGGCGGCATCGGCGCAGACCATCGCCTATGTCGGCACCGTCATCCACGGCGTGTTCCTGATTGCCGATGGCAAATTGTCGTCCGGCGCGCTGATCGCCGCGTCCATCCTGGCCGGCCGCGTGGTGGCACCGCTGGGGCAGGTGGCCGGTCTGCTCACCCGCCTGTCGGCCACCCGCGCCGCCATCGGCCGCCTCGATCAGTTCATGGCCACGCCCGAAGAACCGGGCGCCAGGGCCAGCGTGCGGCGGCTGTGGCTGAAGGGCGGCATCGAATTTGCCGATGTCACCTTCCGCTATCCCGGCAAGGGACAGCCGGCGCTGAATGGCGTCACGCTCAAGATTGCGGCCGGCGAACGGGTCGGCATCATCGGCAAGGTCGGCTCCGGCAAGTCCACCGTCGCCCGCCTGGCGCTGGGCCTGTATCAGCCCGATACCGGCCAGGTGCTGATCGATGGCGCCGATTTGCGCCAGTTCCACCCGGACGACATGCGCACCAATATCGGCGCCGTGCTGCAGGACGTGACGCTGTTTTCCGGCTCCATCCGCGACAATATCACCCTGCGCGATCCGGGGCTGGACGATGCCGAAATGATCCGCGTCGCCCGATTGTCGGGCACCTACGACAGTATCGGCAGCCTTGAAAACGGCTTTGATCTGTTGCTCGCCGATCGCGGCGAGGGCCTTTCGGGCGGCCAGAAACAGAGCATCGCCATCGCCCGCGCGCTGGCCGGCAAGCCGCCGGTGCTGATCATGGACGAACCGACCAGCGCCATGGACAACACCGCCGAAGCCCAGTTGATCGAACGGCTGGCCGACGAAGTGCGCGGCCGCACGTTGCTTTTGGTTACCCACCGCACCGCCATGCTGAAACTGGTGGACCGGCTGATCGTGATGACGAACGGCAAGGTGGTGGCCGATGGCCCGCGCGATACCGTGCTGCGCACGCTGGCCGGCCAGCCGCCGGTGCCAGAGCGCGCCGCGCCCGCGCCCACCGGCCCGGTGGGCTGGACCAGCCAGATGTGGGGCAAACGCCCGGAAGACCGCAAGCAATGAGCGGGCTTTCGGATCGGCTGGAAGCCCTGAAACTGAA
>DAITMD010000249.1:0-3898 GCA_036835345.1 Sandarakinorhabdus sp.
TATCCGCGCCTATCTGCCCGGCCAATTGCCCAAGACGCTGGGACCGGGGCCGCCGATCAGCATATTCTACATATTGGAACAGCAGGGCCAGCCCATCGGCATGGGCGGCATCCGGCGGCTGCGCGATGGGGTGTGCGAAATGAAGCGCGTCTATGTGCGCGATGCGGCCAAAGGGCAGGGGCTGGGCCGCGCGCTGACCCTGCGGTTGATGGATGATGCGCGCGGCTTTGGCTATCGCACCATGTTTCTGGATACGGCGCCCACGCTGGAACCGGCGATTGCGCTGTATGAACGTCTGGGCTTTTCGCGCATCCCGGCCTATCCCGAGGTCGAGGTTCCGGCCATCATGCACCCCAATTGGGTGTTCATGGCCCGCGATCTCTGACCTTTGGGGATGCACATGAAGACACTGATGTTCGCCGCGCTGCTGGCAAGCGCCGCACCGGCCCTTGCCGATACGCTCTACACCAACGCCAATGGTTACACGCTGGACAGCAAGGGCGAACTGCACCGCTTTGCGACGCTGGTGGTAACCGACGACGGCAAGGTGAAGGCCACGCTGAAGCCCGGCGCGAAACTGCCTGCCGGCGCGCAGATCGACATGAAGGGCGCCACCCTGTGGCCCGGCCTGATCGACGCGCACGGGCATGTCATGCGGCTGGGCGAACTGAAGCTGGTGGTCGATCTGCGCGACACCGCCTCCATCCCCGATGCTCTGGCCCGCATCAAGGCCGGCGCGCCGGCAGCCGGCTGGATCATGGGCCGCGGCTGGAACCAGGAGCGCTGGTATCAGGATGGCAAGCTGATCGGACGTTTCCCGACTGCTGCCGAACTTGATGCTGTCACTGGCGACCGGCCGGCATGGTTCGCCCGCGTCGATGGCCACGCCGGGTGGGCCAACAGCGCCGCAATGAAGGCTGCCGGCATTACCAAGGACACGCAGGCCCCCGATGGCGGGGAGATCATCCGCGACGCCGCCGGCAATCCCACCGGCGTGTTCGTTGACAAGGCAATGGCGCTGATCACCCGCGCCATTCCGCAGGATGATGCTGCAAGGCTGGATCTGGTGCTCACCAAATCATTGGAAACCATGGCCGAAGTGGGCCTGACCGGCGCGCATGATGCCGGCATGGACAAGGATACATGGGACCGTTACGTGCGCTTTGCCGAAGCCGGCCGGATGACGGCGCGCATCTATGCGATGGCCGGCGGGCCGGACAATCGCAAGGCCATCGCGCCAACCGGACCGATCAAATGGGGCTGGGGCGACCGGCTGGCGATGCAATCGATGAAGCTGGTGTCCGACGGTGCGCTGGGCAGCCGCGGCGCCTATCTGATCGCGCCCTACAGCGACATGCCGAACACGCGCGGTCTGGACATCACCCCGGCCGACAAGCTCAAGGCCTATATCACCCAGGCCTCGGCAGAGGGCTTTCAGGTCAACACCCACGCCATCGGCGATCAGGCCAACCGATCGACCATGGATGCCTATGCCGCCGTGCCAGAGGCCCAGCGTGCCGCCTTGCGCCACCGCAACGAACACGCCCAGATCGTCGACATGGCCGATCTCGGCCGCTTTGCCGCGCTGAAGGTGATCGCATCGATGCAGCCCACCCATGCCACATCCGACAAGGGCATGGCCGAAGCGCGCGTGGGCGAAGACCGGCTGAAGGGTGCCTATGCTTGGGCTCAGATCAAGCAGTCCGGCGCCAGCCTTGCGTTCGGCAGCGATTTCCCGGTGGAGCCGCCCGATCCGATGTTCGGCTTCCACGCCGCCGTCACCCGCCAGTCCCGCGATGGCCTGCCGGCCGGCGGCTGGCGGCCGTGGGAAAAGGTCAGCCGCACCGATGCCTTCGCCGGCTTCACCCTGTGGGCGGCCCGCGCCGGCCACAATGACGACAAGGTGGGCACGCTGGAACCGGGCAAATATGCCGATTTCATCACGCTGGCCGCCGATCCCTTCACCGCACCCGAAGCCGATCTGTGGGCCATCAAGGTGACCGGCACCTGGCTGGCGGGCCAGCAGGTGTTCATGCGCAGATAGGCTGAAATCGCCGTTCGGCAGACAGGCCCCGCGCCCTGGCGCAGGGCCTGTTTTCGTGCACTTCATCCTGACCTTGCAGAATTCACTAAAAAAGCGTTAACTCTGCGCGGTGGGGGCAGCGACTCGCTGGTCCAAAGTGGCACTTGCAGGGGGAAATGTGATGCGCACCGGGATTTTTGCCGCGACGGTCGCTGCCTTGATGGCGACATCGTCCAGCGCAGCCATTCAATGGACCGACTGGACCAGCGTCGTGGGCGGCGTCGCCACCGGCACGCTGGGCACCAGCACGGTCACGATGGATGGCCCGTTCCACACCTTCCAGGTGGCTGGCGGCACCGATTACTGGCGCACTGGCGGCAATCCGTGGGCGGCCTATGATGCGCTGCCCAACCTGCCGACCAACAATGATTTCGTGGCACCGTCGGGCAATGGCGTCACCCACACGATCAATTTCTCGCAGGCGGTGGTCAATCCCTACATCGCCATCATCAGCCTGGGGCAGAGCAGCATCCAGACCAACTGGACCTTCAATGCGCCGTTCACGCTGATCGATCAGGGCCAGGGCTTCTGGGGCAACGGCGTTTTCACCATCGTCGGCAATTCGATCAGCGCCGGTGAAGCGCACGGCGTGATCCAGTTCACCGGGGTTTTCACCAGCCTGACGCTCACGACCAACAACGTTGAAAACTGGTCGGGGCTCACCATCGGTTCGGCCATTCCGGAACCGGCCAGCTGGGCGATGCTGATTGCCGGCTTTGGCCTGGTGGGTGCGGCAGCCCGCCGCCGCCGGCCGGTTGCCGCCTGATCTTCGCCGCCTGACCGCCGGCCGAACGCGCCCCCTTTCCCGGCGGCCCGAGCCGTGTCACCTTGCACCCCGTTCCTGGGGAGGCACGAGACCATGGCCGAATTCACGCTTTCACGCCGCAGCCTGCTGGCCGGTGCCGCGGCACTGGGCGGCCTGCCGGCGCACGCGCAGGCCGCAGCGGATCCGGCTGACGCCATCGGGCTGGCAGCGCGCATCCGCAGCGGGGCGCTGAGCGCGCGCGAGGAAGTCGTGGCCGCGCTGGACCGCGCCGACGCCGCGCAGGCAAAGCTGAACTTTGCCGTGCTGATCGATCGCCCCCGCGCCATTGCCAGCCTGCCCGGCGATGACCGGCAGGCGGTAATCCCCACCTTCATCAAGGATCTGAACGACTATAAGGGCTGGCCCACCCGCAACGGCAGCCGCGCGTTTGCCAATGTGCCGCCGGCCGCTGCCAACGAGCCGTTCGTGGACGCGCTGGCGCAGATGAACACCCTGCCGCTGGGCAAGACGGCCACGCCGGAATTCGGCCTGATGTGCGTCACCGAACCGCTGTCACACGGCCCCACCCGCAACCCGTGGAACCCGGATTTCTCGCCCGGCGGATCATCGGGCGGCAGCGCGGCGGCGGTGGCGGCGGGCGTGGTGCCGATTGCCCATGCCAATGATGGCGGCGGCTCCATCCGCATCCCTGCGGCCCTGTGCGGCCTGTTCGGCCTGAAGCCCAGCCGGGGCCGGCTGGCCGGGCAGCAACGCCGCGATGAACCCGCCAACATCGCGGTCGATCACGTTCTTACCCGCAGCGTGCGCGATGCGGCGCTCACCATGGCGGCGCTGCAATCGGCCGATGCCGACGGGCTGACCGCGCCCCTGCCGCAAATGACCGGCCCGGTGGGCGAACGCTTCCGCATCGCTGTCACCACTGCCACCGCCGATGGCGCGCAGCCTGATGCCGAAGTGCTGGCCGGCATCGATCGCACCCGCCGCCTGCTGATATCCATGGGCCACAGCGTGCTGGATGCGCCCTGGCCGTTTTCACCGGCGGATTTCTC
>DAITMD010000250.1:0-3863 GCA_036835345.1 Sandarakinorhabdus sp.
GCCTGCCCGGCGACATGCGGCCCGACAAGGACACGCCGTTCAATCAGGCCGTGCCCGCCTGAGGTGTGAAGCCCGGTGGTTCAGGCCGCCGGGCAGCCTTCCGGCACGGGCGCGAGCGTCAGTTCTGCCCGCGCCTTTTCCAGATCGGCCCTGTAATCGGGCGTTTCTTCGATGCGCTGATAAAGGGCGGTGGCCAGCACTCGGCCGCCCGAAACATCAGAAGCCCAGTGCACCCGGCAGGCGATGCGCAGATCGCCGGTGGCCTTGCCGAATTTCAGCAGCGCCGCGCTGCGTTCCGGCCGGGCGTCGGCCAGGATCAGCCCCCACATCCAGCCAGCCGCAGCATGGCCCGATGGATAGGCATAGCCCAGCGCCTTGCCGCCATCGATGGCGGCATCGGGATCGCAGGCCTTGCCGCGATCGCTGGCGAACGGACGCGCACGCTTGTAATGATCCTTGGTCAGCGAAACGGCGCGGGACAGATCGGTGCCGGCACGGCGCAGCAGAGTCATCGTTGCCGGCGTTGTCTGCGGCGATAGCACCGCGCCCAGCGCGCAGCTGACCGCCTTCACGAACGCGGGGCTGGTCAGGCTGAGCTGGCCGATGGCGCGCTGCCAATCTTCGCCGCCCACGCCGCGCCGCGATTCGCGATAGAGAAACCGGTCAGCCCGTTCCTCGCTGCTGCCCGGGTCTGGCGGCGGCGGCAGCAGGCGCAGGATCGCCAGCGGCGGCTTGTCGTCGGCATAGCCGGGCACGGCCGGCTGCGCGGCTGGCGCGGCGGCGCCCATCATCGCCGGCGGTGGCTGCTGCGCCGCAGCGGGCAGGGCGCCGGCAAGCAGAAGAACAGACAGCATTGCGGGCAGCGAGCGTTGCATCATCATCTCCATCGGTCTGCCCCATAGTGGCGCGACCTGTGCGCCGATGCCACAGACAATCGTGCAGCCATGGGCCGTTTGCCCCTTGATATCTGGCGGCTGCGGGCAGACATTACTGTCATGGCCCGGTAACAGGCCGGGCCGGCAACTGTGCCCCTTCCCCCCCGAAGGCGCGCACCGGAGATGTTGATGCCCTCGTTCACCCGCGAACTGGAAAAGACCCTGCACAACGCGCTGGCCGAAGCCGCGCGTCGGACGCACGAATATGCCACGCTGGAACATCTGCTGCTGGCGCTGACCACCGACAATCATGCCGCGCAGGTGATGAAGGCCTGCAATGTCGAGCTGGAAGAGCTGCAGAGCCAGCTGATCCGTTATCTCGATACCGAGCTCACCGCGCTGAAGACCGATGCCAGCGTCGATCCCTCGCCCACCGCTGGCTTTCAGCGGGTGGTGCAGCGCGCCATATTGCATGTGCAGTCCAGCGGCCGCGAGGAAGTCACCGGGGCCAATGTTCTGGTCGCGCTGTTTTCCGAACGCGAAAGCCATGCGGTGTTCTTCCTGCAGCAGCAGGACATGACGCGGCTTGATGCCGTCAGCTTCATCAGCCACGGCATCGCCAAATCCGGCCAGTCCGAAGCCAAGCCGCCCAAGGGTGCAGCCGGCGGTGCTGACCGTGATGAGCCGGAAGACAAGCCGGCCAAGAGCGAAAAGGCCGACAAGAAGGGCGGCGAAAGCGCGCTCAAGCAGTTCACCGTCAACCTGAATGAGAAGGCCAGGCTGGGCAAGGTCGATCCGCTGATCGGCCGCCATGCCGAAGTGGACCGCACCATCCAGATCCTGTGCCGGCGTTCGAAGAACAACCCGCTCTATGTGGGCGATCCCGGCGTAGGCAAGACCGCAATCGCCGAAGGTCTGGCGCGCAAGATCGTGGAAGGCGCGGTGCCCGACGTGCTGCTGCCGGCGGTGATCTACAGCCTGGACATGGGCGCGCTACTGGCGGGCACGCGTTATCGCGGCGATTTCGAGGAGCGGCTGAAGAATGTCGTGAGCGAACTGGAAAAGCTGCCGCACGCCGTGCTGTTCATCGATGAAATCCATACGGTGATCGGCGCCGGTGCCACCAGCGGCGGCGCGATGGACGCATCGAACCTCTTGAAACCCGCGCTGTCTTCCGGTGCCATCCGCTGCATCGGTTCGACCACCTACAAGGAGTTCCGCAACCATTTCGAGAAGGATCGCGCCCTGCTGCGGCGCTTCCAGAAGATCGACGTGAACGAGCCGACGGTGGAAGACACGGTCAAGATCCTGATGGGTCTGCGTGCGTCCTATGAAGAGCATCACAAGCTGAAATACACGCCCGATGCCATCAAGGCGGCGGTTGAGCTTTCGGCGCGGTACATCAACGATCGCAAGCTGCCCGACAAGGCCATCGACGTGATCGACGAAACCGGCGCGTCGCAGATGCTGCTGCCCGAACACAAGCGCCGCAAGACCATCGGCGTGAAGGAAGTGGAGGCGGTGATCGCCACCATGGCCCGCATCCCGGCCAAGAGCGTGTCCAGCGACGACAAGGCGCAATTGGCCACGCTGGAAGGCGATCTGAAGCGCGTGGTGTTCGGGCAGGATGCCGCCATCGAGAAACTGTCTAGCGCCATAAAGCTGGCCCGCGCCGGCCTGCGCGAACCCAACAAGCCGATCGGATGCTATCTGTTCAGCGGCCCCACCGGCGTTGGCAAGACCGAAGTGGCCAAGCAGCTTGCCCATATTCTGGGCATCCCGCTCACCCGGTTTGACATGTCTGAATATATGGAACGCCATTCGGTCAGCCGGCTGATCGGTGCGCCTCCCGGCTATGTCGGCTTCGATCAGGGAGGCCTGCTGACGGACGCGGTCGATCAGCAGCCTCACTCGGTGCTGCTGCTCGATGAGATCGAGAAGGCCCACCCCGATCTGTTCAACATCCTGCTGCAGGTGATGGACAACGGCAAATTGACCGATCACCACGGCAAGACGGTGGATTTCCGGAATATCATCCTGATCATGACCACCAATGCCGGCGCGGCCGACATGGCGCGCGAAGGCATCGGCTTTGGCGCCACCACGCGCATCGGCGAAGATGAAGAGGCGATCAAGAAGCTGTTCAGCCCGGAATTCCGCAACCGGCTGGATGCCACGGTGCCGTTCGCCTATCTGCCGCCCGGCGTGGTGGCGATGGTGATCGACAAGTTCGTGCTGCAGCTGGAACTGCAACTGGCCGACCGCGATGTGCACATCAGCCTGACCGACGAGGCCAAGGCGTGGCTGATCGAGCGCGGGTACGACCGGCTCTATGGCGCGCGCCCGATGGGCCGTCTGATTCAGGAGAAGATCAAGCAGCCGCTGGCCGAGGAACTGCTGTTCGGCAAGCTGGTGAATGGCGGCGAGGTGCGGGTGCACCTGAAGGACAATGAACTGGCCTTCGAAATCGTGCCCGCGATTCGGAAGCCAAAGGCCAGAAAGGCGCCCAAGGCGCTGCCCGCTCCAATCGAAGGGGCCTGATGGAAAAGCGGGGGCGGCGCCGGTCGGCACCGCCCCCTCTGGCGTTCCGACCCGCAGCGATCAGAACCGCAGCCGCACCCCGGCCATGGCCATGCGCGGCGCGCCGGGCCGGGCACCATCGGGATTGAAGGCCACGATGTACCGCCGGTTGAACAGATTGTTGACGTTGGCGAACAATTCGACGCCCTCGACAATCGCGTAGCCGGCCGACAGATCAACGACGGTCCGGGCATCGATCCTGTCCCCGACGGCAATCGGCCCGCTGCCGGCCACTTCCCGGGCCGCGCTGACAATGTTCATCGTGGCATCGAAGCGCAAGCGCGACAGCCGGAGCCCGGCATTCAGCGTCAACTGATGGTCTGGAATGAAGGGCAGCTGATCCCCTGCGGTGACATTGCCCCATGGGCCATAGAGGCTGACAAACGACGTCCGGAACGCGGAGTCGGT
>DAITMD010000251.1:0-3841 GCA_036835345.1 Sandarakinorhabdus sp.
TGCCATTCAGCGCTGGCAGATCACCCTGGTGGTGTTCCTGGCGCTGGCGGCGCTGGGGCTTTCGGCCTTTTTCACCATCCCGCGTTCGGTCGATCCGCATTTCCCGTCGCCCTTCATCAGCGTGATTGCCAATGTGCCGGGCGCTGAACCGGCCGACATGGAAACCACCATCGCCAAGCCGATCGAGGATGTGATCCAGGGGCTGGACGGCGTGGTGAAAGTGGAATCGCGATCGACGGATTCGACCGCGATCATCACCGGCGAATTCAGCTGGGATGGTGATCCGGAGAAGAATTACGACGAAATCGTGCGCGAAGTGAACGCGATAAGGCAGAATCTGCCCAGCGCGCTCACCCGGCTGGAATTCCAGAAATCGCGCACCACCGAAGCGGCCGTGCTGCAATTCGCGCTGGTGTCCGACACGGCCAGTTACCGCCGGCTGGAAAAGATCGCCAAGGATCTGCGCGAACGGCTGATCCGTGTGCCGGGCGTGCGGGGCGCGCGGGTGTTTGCCCTGCCCACGCCGGAAATGCGCGTGGCGCTGGATACCGGCCGCATGGCGCAGATCGGTATCCCGGTGACCGCCGTGACCGATGCGCTGCGCGGCGGCGGGCAGGATCTGCCGCCGGGCGCGGTGCAATCTGGCGAGGCCCGGCTGAACGTGCAGGCCGGCGGCGCCTACAAGAGCATCGCCGAGGTGGGTGATGAACCGGTGCGGGCGCAATCCGGCCGGATCGTGCGGGTGAAGGATATCGCCGCCGTCGGCTGGGCCTATGAGGAACAGCCGCATTTTGCCCGCCACAATGGCAAGCGCGCCGTGTGGGTGACGATGACCCAGAAGGACGGGCTGAACGTGCTGGATATCCGCAATGGCGCGGTGGCGGCGGCGGATGAATATCGAAGGCTGCTGCCGCCTGATGTGCAGCTGGAGGTGGCGTTCGACCAGAGCGACGATATCGGCCGCAAGCTGGGCCAGCTGGGCCGCGATTTCGCCATCGCGCTGGGGCTGGTGCTGATCACCCTGCTGCCGCTGGGTTGGCGCGCCAGCATCGTGGTGATGGTGTCGGTGCCACTCAGCCTTGCCATGGGGGTGGCGGTGCTGAGCTGGAGCGGCTTCACCCTCAATCAGCTGGCGATTTCGGGCTTCATCATCGCGCTGGGCCTGCTGGTGGACGACAGTATCGTGGTGACCGAAAATATCGCGCGCCATCTGCGGATGGGCAAATCCCGTGAACAGGCGGCCATCGATGGCACCACCCAGATCGCCGTGGCGGTGATCGGCTGCACCTTCGTGCTGCTGTTTGCCTTCCTGCCCTTGACCATGCTGCCCGAAGGCGCCGGCAAGTTCACCCGCAGCCTTCCGGTGGCGGTGCTGGGCACGGTGGCGGCTTCGCTGATCGTCAGCCTCACCATCGTGCCGTTCCTGGCCAGCCGGATCCTGCCGCGCGAGGAAAGCGAAGAGGGCAACCGCTTTCTGCAGGCGGTCAACCGCGGCATCCACCGTTTCTATCAGCCGGTGCTGCACTGGGGCCTCACGCATCCGTGGCGGGCGATGGCGGCGGCCACGCTGCTGATCATTTCGGGCTTTGGCCTGCTGCCGCTGATTGGCTCCAGCCTGTTTCCGCCGGCTGAAACCCCCTATTTCACCGTGCAGGTGACGGCCAGCGAGGGCACCGCCATCCCGGCCACCACCCGCGCCGTGCTGGCGGTGGAGGAGGCGCTGAAGGGCGAGCCGAACGTGATCGGCATTTCCAGCAACATCGGCCGCGCCAATCCGCGCATCTTCTACAACCAGGTCAACAATGATCAGCGCAGCAACATCGGTGAAGTGCTGGTGACGCTGAAGGCCTGGGACAAGCCGGGCAGCCCGGAGATGGTGGAACGGCTGCGCCAGAATCTGGCCGCAGTGCCCGATGCCCAGTTCGTGGTGAAGATCTTCCAGAATGGCCCGCCGATCGACGCGCCGATCCAGCTGCGGGTCGTTGGCCCGGAACTGGATGTGCTGAAGCGGCTGGCGGCGGAAACAGAGGCGGTGATGCGCACCGTGCCGGGCACCCGCGATGTGCGCAACCCGGTGGCCGTGGACACGCCGCGGCTCAATCTGGGGCTGGACAGTGACAAGGCGGCGCTGCTGGGCGTGGCGCCGGGCGCGCCGCGCCGCGTGCTGCGGCTGGCGCTGGCCGGGGAGACGGCGGGCCGCTTCCGCGATGTGGAGGGGGACAGCTACAATGTTGTTGTCCGACTGCCGCTGAATGAACGGCACAGCATCCGCGTGCTGGACGACATCTATGTGCCCGGCAGTCAGGGCGCGGTGCCGCTGCGCGAGATTGCGACCCCCTATCTGGACAGCGCACCGCCGCGCATCAACCGGTCGCGGCAGAGCCGGGTGGTCTATGTCGATTGCCAGGTTCAGGATGGCTATCTGATCGCCAAGGTCAACAATGAAGTGGTCAAGGCGGTGACCGACAAGGTGAAGCTGCCCGAAGGCTATCGTTTCGAAGTGGGCGGCGAAGCCGAAACCGCGGCGCGCAGCTTTGGCGGGCTGGGGCCGATCATCGCGCTGGCGGTGTTCGGCATATTGGCGGTGCTGGTGATCGAATTCGGCCGCTTCCGCGAAACCTTGGTGGTGGCCGGCGTCATCCCGCTGGGCCTGTTCGGCGGGCTGATGGCGCTGTTCCTCACCGGCAATTCGCTCAGCTACACGGCGGTCATCGGCTTCGTTGCGCTCATCGGTATCGAGATCAAGAACAGCCTGCTGCTGGTCGATTTCACCACCCAATTGCGCGAAGCCGGGCGGCCGCTGCGCGAGGCGATCGAGGAAGCCGGCGAAGTGCGCTTCCTGCCGGTGTTGCTGACCAGCGTGACCGCCATCGGCGGCCTGATGCCGCTCGCCCTGTCCGGCTCCGGCCTCTATTCGCCGCTGGCCTGGGTGATCATCGGCGGGCTGGTATCGTCCACGCTGCTCAGCCGGGTGGTGACCCCGGTGATGTATCTGCTGATCGTGCGCGGTGCGCCGGCCGGGGCGGAGCCTGATGCAGCTTTGGCCGGGTAAAGCTGCGCTTCATTGCGCTGCAGCGCAGCCTTGTCTATCGCAGGCGCCATGAAACGACACGCCGGCCAGGACAGGAACATCACGCAAAATTGGCGCCCCGCCACCCAGCTGGTGCGCGGCGGCACCATGCGCACCGAAGTGGGCGAAACCTCCGAGGCGCTGTTCCTCACCTCCGGCTATTGTTACGACACTGCCGAGGAAGCCGCCGCGCGCTTCCGCGGCGAACGGCCGGGCATGACCTACAGCCGGCTGCAGAACCCCACCGTTGAAATGTTGGAACAGCGCATCGCCCTGATCGAAGGCGCCGAGGCCGCGCGCGCCACCGCCAGCGGCATGGCGGCGATGACCGGCATGCTGCTCTCCACGCTCAGTGCCGGCGATCATCTGGTGGCCGGCCGGGCGCTGTTCGGTTCGTGCCGGGTGCTGGTCGATACCATCCTGCCGCGCTTTGGCATTGAAACCACCACGGTCGATGCCCGCGATGTGGACGCCTGGGCCAAGGCGCGCCGGCCGCACACCAAAGCCTTCTTCCTGGAAACGCCCACCAATCCGGGCCTTGATCTGTGCGACATCAGCGCGATCGCCGATGTGGCGCACGATGCCGGCGCGCTGGTGATGGTGGACAACGCCTTTGCCTCCCCCATCGTGCAGCGCCCGCTGGAGCATGGCGCCGATATCGTTGCCTACAGCGCAACCAAGCTGATGGACGGGCAGGGCCGGGTGCTGGCCGGCGCGGTGGCGGGTTCCGAAAAATGGATCAACGACGTCTATCTGGCCTATGCCCGCCAC
>DAITMD010000252.1:0-1398 GCA_036835345.1 Sandarakinorhabdus sp.
ATCAAATTCGGGATTGGCCATGGGGTGGGCCTTTCATGGGTTACAGATCGATCAACAGGCGCGCCGGATCCTCGATGGCTTCTTTCACCCGCACCAGGAAGGTCACGGCTTCGCGGCCATCGACAAGCCGGTGATCATAAGACAGCGCCAGATACATCATCGGCCGCACGACCACCGCGCCGCCGCGCACCACCGGACGATCCTCGATCCGGTGCAGGCCCAGCACGCCCGATTGCGGCGGGTTGAGGATGGGGGTGGACAGCAGCGAACCGAACACGCCGCCGTTGGAGATGGTGAAATTGCCGCCCTGCAATTCCTCGATCTTCAGTGTGCCCTTGCGGGCGCGGTCACCGAAATCGGCAATTTCCTTCTCGATCTGGGCAAAACCCTTGGCCTGCGCATCCTTCAGGATCGGCACGATCAGCCCGCCGGGCGAGGACACCGCCACGCCCAGATCGGCATAATCCTTGTAGACGATCTCGTCGCCTTCGATGGCCGCGCCAACCGAAGGCACATCCTTTAGCGCCAGCACCACGGCTTTGGCAAAGAACGACATGAAGCCCAGACGGATGCCGTGCTTCTTCTCGAACATGTCCTTGTAACGGCTGCGGGCTTCGATCACCGCGCTCATGTCCACATCGTTGAACGTGGTCAGCATGGCGGCGGTGTTCTGCGCTTCCTTCAGGCGGCGCGCGATCGTCTGCCGCAGGCGCGTCATCCGCACGCGCTCTTCACGGCGGCTGGCCGGTGCAGCGGCCGGCACCGCCGCAGCCACGGCAGCCACGCTGGCCTTCAGGCGGGCCGTGCCGGCCTCGATGGCGGCCAGCACATCGCCCTTGGTCAAGCGGCCACCCTTTCCGGTGCCGCTGATGCTGGCCGGATCCAGATTATAGCTGTCGATCAGGCCGCGCACCGCCGGGCTGATCGCGTCATGCGTCTGCGCGCTGGTGCCGGTGGCCACCACCGGATCAGGCTTCGCAAGTTCCGGTTCGGCAGCTTCCACAGCCAACGCCGGTGCGGCGGGCGGCGCACTGGCAACAGCCCCACCGGCTTCAATGCGGGCAATGAGCGCCCCGACCGTCACCGTGTCGCCGGGCTTGAACAATTGCTCGCCCATCACGCCGGCAACCGGCGCCGGCACTTCCACCGCCACCTTGTCGGTTTCCAGCGCCACGATCGGCTCATCGGCAGCCACGGCATCGCCAGGGGCCTTCAGCCACTGGCCAACGCTGGCCTCGGTAATGGATTCGCCCAGGGCGGGCACGATGACATCAACAGCCATGATATTGCTTTCTCAACGGGACTTCTTGAAACCGCGGCGGATCGCGGCCTTCACCTGCGTGGTCGATGCGCCCAGCGCCTCGGCCACCAGCTTGGCCTGTTCGGCATTGTGGCGCT
>DAITMD010000252.1:1408-3825 GCA_036835345.1 Sandarakinorhabdus sp.
CAGTAAACCCGTGGCAGTCGCCGCTGCCGGCGCGCGCCCGGCATAATGCGGTCGGCGCCCGGTCGCCTCCTCGATCAGAGGCGCGATGAAGCTCCATGCACCGCCGTTCTGCGGTTCTTCCTGCGCCCACACCACCTGCTCAAGCTTCGGGAAACGCGCGATATATTCGGCAACCACGTCACCCGGAAACGGATAGAGCTGCTCGACACGCAGCAGGTAGACATCGTCGCGGCTGTCCTTCTCGCGCGCGTCGAGCAGATCATAATAGACCTTGCCCGTGCACAGCACGAGCCGGCGGATTTTCCCTGGGTCACAGGGCGCGAGATCGTCAAGGCAGCGGTGGAAGCTTGTCGCCGGGCCCATATCGGCAAGGCGCGACACCGCCCGCTTGTGGCGCAGCAGCGACTTGGGCGTGAACACCACCAGCGGCTTCCTGAAATCGCGCAGCATCTGCCGGCGCAGCAGGTGGAAATAATTGGCCGGGGTGGTGCAGTTGGCGACCTGGATATTGTCTTCGGCACACAGGCTGAGGAACCGCTCCACGCGCGCCGAGCTGTGTTCAGGACCTTGGCCCTCATAACCGTGCGGCAGCAGCATCACCAGACCATTGGCGCGCAGCCACTTGATCTCGCCCGACACGATGAACTGATCGATGATGGTCTGGGCGCCATTCACGAAATCGCCGAACTGCGCCTCCCACAGCACCAGCGTCTTGGGATCGGCGCCGGCAAAGCCATATTCAAAGCCCAGCACGCCAAATTCGCTCAAAGGGCTGTCCAGCACTTCAAAGCGCCCGTCCATGGCGTTCAATGGCACATAGCGGCTGGCATCCTTCTGATCATGCCACACCGAATGGCGCTGGCTGAAGGTGCCGCGCCCGCAATCCTGCCCGGACAGGCGCACGCCAAATCCGTCTTTCAGCAGGCTGCCGAACGCAAGGGCTTCCGCCGTCGCCCAATCGACATTCTCGCCGCTCGCAAACATTTCCGCCTTGGCATCCAGCACGCGGGCCAGGGTGCGGTGGATGTTGAACCCGTCCGGCACCGTGGTCAGCAATTTGCCCAGCTCGTTCAGCTCGGTCATCGATACGCCGGTCATGGCGGCGCGGCGGCTGGTGATGCCTTCCTTGGGGCGGCCCAGGCCGGCCCAGCGGCCACCGAACCAGTCGGCTTCGTTGGCGATGAAGCCGGGGGCGGCGTCGAATTCGTCTTCCAGCATGGCCACATAGGTGTCGATCATTGCCCGATAGGCGGCATCGGTGGTCACGCCTTCGCCAATCAGCCGTTCGGCATAAAGCTCGCTCACCGGGCGCTTCTTGCCGATGACGGCATACATCAGCGGCTGGGTGAAGCTGGGCTCGTCGCTTTCGTTGTGGCCAAAGCGCCGGTAGCACCACATGTCGATCACCACATCGCGGCCGAAGCGCTGGCGGAATTCGGTGGCAACCTTGGTGGCAAAGGTCACGGCTTCGGGATCATCGCCGTTCACGTGGAAGATCGGCGCCTGCACGATCTTGCCCATATCGGACGGATAGGGGGAGGAGCGTGCGAACTGCGGCGAAGTGGTGAAGCCGACCTGGTTGTTGACAACGAAATGAATGGTGCCGCCGGTGCCATAACCAGTGAGACCGGAAAAACCGAAACATTCCGCCACGATGCCCTGCCCGGCAAAGGCGGCATCGCCGTGCAGCAGCACCGGCATCACCTGCGTGCGTTGCTTGTCGGCAATCATGGTCTGAATGGCGCGGGCCTTGCCCAGCACCACCGGATCGACCGCTTCCAGGTGCGACGGGTTGGGCGCCAGCGACAGATGCACCTTGTTGCCATCGAACTCGCGATCGGTGGAGGTGCCAAGGTGGTATTTCACATCGCCCGACCCGCCGACGTCATCAGGGTTCGAGGAACCGCCGGCGAATTCGTGGAAGATGGTGCGGAACGGCTTCTGCATCAGATTGGCGAGCATGTTCAGCCGGCCGCGGTGCGGCATGCCGAAAATGATTTCCGTCACGCCCAGCGCGCCGCCGACCTTGATGATCGACTCCATCGCCGGGATCATCGCTTCGGCGCCGTCCAGCCCGAACCGCTTGGTGCCAACATATTTGCGGCCCAGGAATTTCTCGAACTGCTCAGCCTCGATCAGCTTGTTGAGGATGGCGCGCTTGCCGTTGGCGGTGAACTGGATTTCCTTGTCACGGCCTTCGAACTTTTCCTGCAGGAAGCGCCGCTCCTCCACATCGTTGATGTGCATATATTCCAGGCCGACATTGCCGCAATAATTGCGCTGCAAGATGCCCACCAGTTCCCGCACGCTGGCCGATTGCAGGCCGAGTGTACCGCCCAGATACACCGGCCGGTCCAGATCGCCTTCGCCAAAGCCGTGCCAGCATGGCGTGAGATCAGCCGGCAGATCGCGCGTGG
>DAITMD010000253.1:0-3821 GCA_036835345.1 Sandarakinorhabdus sp.
CCGATCTGGCCGACTGGCTGGTGCGGGTGGCCGGCGTGCCGTTCCGCGAGGCGCATGAAATCACCGGCAAATGCGTGAAGGCCGCCGAAGCCAAGGGCAGCGATCTGAATGGCCTGACCGATGCCGAACTGGCCGCGATCGACACGCGCATCACGCCAGCCGTGCGCGACGTGCTGAGCGTGGAGGCCAGCGTGGCCAGCCGCATCAGCTTCGGCGGCACCGCGCCGGCCAATGTGCGTGCCGCGATTGCGGCGGCAAGGGCACGGCTGTGAGGGGCAGTATCATTCTTGCGGCGCTGCTGATCAGTGCCTGCGGCAAGCAGGGCGCGCTGGCGCCCAAGGCCGGCCGCGCGCCGCCGGTGCGCGCCGAAACGCAGGCGCGCGCTGCCACGCCGCAGGAAATGCTGAAGCTTGATCCGCAGGCGGTGCCGGCGCGCGTGGACGACAATCAGGGCCCGCTGCCCGAACGCGGCAACGATCCGTTCAACCTGCCGCCGCCCAGAGACTGAACGCGCCATGGATTATTTCGAATTTCGCGGCGGCGTGATGCATGCCGAAGATGTCAGCCTGGAAATGCTGGCGGCAACGGTGGGCACGCCATTTTATTGTTACAGCAGCGCCACCATCCTTCGCCATTACACGGTGTTCCGCGATGCAGTGGCCGGGCTGGGCGGCGATGGCAATCCGCTGGTGGCGTTCGCGGTGAAGGCCAATCCCAATCTTTCGGTGCTGGCCACCCTCGCACGGCTGGGCGCAGGGGCCGATGTGGTATCGGGCGGCGAACTGGCGCGCGCACTGGCCGCCGGCATCCCGGCGGCGCGCATCGTGTTTTCCGGCGTGGGCAAGACCCGAGCCGAGCTGGCCGCCGGCGTGAAGGCCGGCATCCTGCAGTTCAATGTCGAATCCGAAGCCGAGATCGACATGCTGGCCGAGGTGGCCGCAGGCCAGAGCGCCGTGGTGGAAATCGCCATCCGCATCAACCCGGCGGTCGATCCCAAGACCAACGCCAAGATCTCCACCGGCGGGGCCGATGCCAAGTTCGGCATCCCGTGGGAGCGCGTGCCCGCCGCCTTCGCGCAGGCCGCTGCCCACCCCGCGCTGCGCCCTGTCGGGCTGGCCGCGCACATCGGCAGCCAATTGACTGATCTGGCCCCGGTGGAAGACGCGATCCGCAAGCTGGGCGAACTGGCGCGGCAGCTGGAGGCGCTGGGCCACAGCATCCAGCGCATCGATTGTGGCGGCGGGCTGGGCGTGCCCTATCGCCGTGATCTGCCGCCGCCGCCCAGCCCGGCGGATTATGCCGCTATGGTGGCGCGCGCCACCGCCGGCTGGCCGTGGCGGCTGATGTTCGAACCGGGGCGCATGATCGTGGGCAATGCCGGCGTGCTGGTGAGCGAAGTGATCCTGACCAAGGACGGCGCATCCCGGCATTTCGTGGTGGTGGATGCGGCGATGAACGATCTGCTGCGCCCGTCGCTCTATGGCGCGTGGCATGACATTTTGGCGGTGCGCCCCCGTGCGGCGCGCACCACCGCCACCGTGGTCGGCCCGATCTGCGAAACCGGTGACACGTTCGCGGAAGACCGCGAGATGGAGGATGTCGAGGCCGGCGATCTGGTCGCCTTCATGACCGCCGGGGCTTATGGCGCGACCATGGCCAGCACCTACAATTCGCGGCCACTGGTGCCCGAAGTGATGGTGAGCGGGGCCGAGTGGGCCATTGTTTCGCAGCGCAACCAGCCCGCAGCCATGCTGGCGCTGGATGCGAAAGCGCCGTGGCTCTGACAGCAGCACCCGCCCCGGCATCGCGCATCCTCGCCGCCAGCCTGGTTGGCACGGCGGTGGAATTCTATGATTTCTACATCTACGCCACCGCCGCCGCGCTGGTGTTCGGGCCGCTGTTCTTCCCGTCTGACAACGCCGATCTGCAACTGCTGCTCAGCTTCGCCAGCTTTGCCGTGGCGTTCGTGGCGCGCCCCATCGGTGCGCTGGTGTTCGGCCATTATGGCGACCGGCTGGGCCGCAAATCCACGCTGGTTGCTTCCCTGCTGCTGATGGGCGGCAGCACCTTTGCCATCGCCTTCCTGCCCACCTATGCCGCCATCGGCGTGGCCGCACCGATCGTCCTGTGCCTTTTGCGCTTCGGGCAGGGCTTTGGCCTTGGCGGCGAATGGGGCGGGGCGGCGCTGCTGGCGGTGGAAAACGCCCCGCCGGGGTGGCGCGCGCGTTACGGCATGTTTCCGCAACTTGGCGCGCCGGTCGGTTTCATCGCCGCCAACGGGCTTTTCCTGGCGCTGGGCCTGTGGCTGGACGACGGCGAATTCATCAACTGGGGCTGGCGGCTGCCGTTCGCCGGATCGGTGCTGCTGGTCGCCATCGGCCTGTGGGTACGCCTGAACATCCTGGAAACGCCGGCCTTTGCCGCGATGAAGGCGCATGAAGCGCCGCCGGCGGTGCCGCTGGCCGAACTGGTGCGCGGCCATGCCCGCGAAACAGTGTGCGGCATCGCGGCGGCGGTCACCTGCTTTGCCATCTTCTACATCGCGACCGCCTTTGCGCTGGGCTATGGCACCACCGCGCTGGGCTACACGCGCGAAGCCTTCCTGCGGCTGCAACTGGGCGCGATCCTGTTTCTGGCGGCGGGCATCCTGATTGCCGGCTGGCTGTCCGATCGCACCACCCCGGCCCGCGTGCTGATGTTCGGCAGCATCGCCAGCATCTTCGTGGGTGCTGCGATGGGCCCGTTGATGCAGGCCGGCCCCGGCGGCGTGTTCGCCTTTCTGGCGCTCAGCCTGTTCGTCATGGGCTTTGTCTATGGACCATTGGGAGCGTTCCTGCCCGGCCTGTTCCCGGCGCGGGTGCGCTACACCGGTGCCAGCGTCGCCTTCAATCTGGGCGGCATCATCGGCGGCGGGCTGACCCCGGTGATCGGGCAGGCACTGGCCAGCCACTATGGCATCGGCGCGGTGGGCTGGTATCTCGCAGCCGCGGCGCTGGTCAGTGCCGGCGGCCTCGCGCTCTTGCCCAAGGGGGCCGCGACCGATAGCGTCCCGGCATGATCATCCGCACCGCGCTCCCCATCGCATTCCTGGCCGCCCTGATTTCCACCTCCGCGCTGGCCAGCCCTGAAACCGACCGCTGGGCCGCCCGGTCCGCCGCCGTCACCATCACCCGCGATGATTTCGGCATCCCGCACATCAAGGGCAAGACCGACGCAGACGCCGTGTTCGGCATGATCCACGCCCAGGCCGAAGATGATTTCCTGCGCGTGGAAACCAATTTCATCAACGCCATGGGCCGCCTGGCCGAAACCGAAGGCGAGGCTGCCATCTGGCGCGATCTCAGGATGAAATTGTTCATCGATCCCGCCGAACTGCAGGCCGATTACAAGCGCGCCCCGCGCTGGCTGCAGGCGCTGTGCACCGCCTGGGCCGATGCGCTGAACCATTATCTTAGCCTGCACCCAGCCGTGAAACCCCGCGTCATCACCCGCTTCGAACCGTGGATGGCGCTGTCGTTCTCCGAAGGCAGCATCGGCGGCGATATCGAAAGCATCAACCTCGCCCGGCTGGAGGCCTTCTACACCGGACAGCCCGCCAAGCTGTCGGCCGTCGATCTGGGCAGCGTGCGTCCCGAACCGTCCGGCTCCAACGGCTTTGCGCTGGCGCCGTCGCGCTCAACCAGCGGCGATGCGCTGCTGCTGATCAACCCGCACACCAGCTTCTATTTCCGTTCAGAGGCCAAGGTGGAAAGCGGCGAGGGCCTTGATGCCTATGGCGCCTCCACCTGGGGGCAGTTCTTCGTCTATCAGGGCTTCAACCG
>DAITMD010000254.1:0-3764 GCA_036835345.1 Sandarakinorhabdus sp.
CCCCTCAGAAATCCGGAAGCTTGAAGCCCGGCGGCAATTGCATGCCGGCGGTCAATTTGCCCATTTCGGCGCTGCCGGCAGCATCGGCCTTGGTCTTGGCATCGTTGAACGCCGCCACGATCAGATCTTCCAGCATCTCCTTGGCATCAGCCGTCAGCAGCGACGGATCGATGTTCAAGGAACGCACCGCGCCGCGCGCCGTGGCCCGCACCGTCACCAGCCCGCCGCCCGACGCGCCTTCCACCTCGATCTGATCGAGCTGGGCCTGGGCGCGGGCCATCTGTTCCTGCACGTTGCGGGCGGCTTGCATCAATTCGTCAAGACTGGGCATGTCGGTTCCTCAGGCGCTCAGTTTCAGAACAGGGTTTTCGGCGTCGGGAAAGGCCTGCTTCAGGGCGGCCACAGTGGGATCGGCCTCGATCTCGGCCAGCAATTCCGCCCCGCGCGCCCGTTCCGCATCGCGCAGCGTCTGCCCGCCGGCACCGGCCTGCCATTCGATGTGCCAGGCCCGCCCGGTCCAGTCCTGCAGGCAGCGGGCGATCGCCGGCGGCACATCCTTGGGCAGCCCGGCCGCCGACAGCAGCAGCCGCGGCGGTGCCCATTCGACCAGAGTGATGTCGTCGTGCAGATGATGCGCCAGCCGCACCTCGCGCTGCTGTCGGAACAGCGCCACCATCGCTTCGAAACTTGCCGGCATTTCACCCGCTGCCGGCGGCGGCGCGGGCGGCGGCGGCAGGCTGGCAGTGGGTGCTGACGAGGGGGCGGACGGCGCGGCGGCGGCAGGCGCGCTGCTTGCCGCGTCTTGCACCTGCTTCACCAGCCGGGCCGGATCGGGCAGGTCGGCAGCGTGGCACAGCCGCAGCAGCGCCATTTCGGCGGCCTGCAGCGGCACCGGCGCGCTCTCCACCTCGGCAAGACCCTTCAGCAGCATCTGCCACAGCATCGAAAGCCGCGGGAAGGTGAGCCGCGCCGCCCAGTCTTCCAGCGCCGCCTGCTCCTCCGCCGCCAGCGCCGGATCGCGGCGCGGTGCCATGCGCTGCCGGGTAATGGCGTGAACCAGCGCCAGAAGTTCGCGCAGCAACTGCCCCGGATCGACCCCCAGATCATAATGCCGGGCCAGCGCCTCCAGCATTTCGGCAACGCGCCCGTCCAGTATGTCGGCCAGCAGCGCCCGCACCGCGCCCTTGTCGGCCAGGCCCAGCATGTCGCGCACCGCATCGGCGGTGATCGTCTCGCCTGAATGGGCAATCGCCTGGTCCAGGATCGACAGGCCGTCGCGCACACTGCCCTCGGCAGCCCGCGCCACCAGCGCCAGCGCGTCGGCCTCTGCCGCCACGCCTTCCTGTTCCAATATATGGGCAAAATGGCCTTGCAGCACGTCGGCCGGGATGCGCCGCAGATCAAAGCGCTGGCAGCGCGACAGGATCGTGGCCGGCACCTTGCCCACTTCGGTGGTGGCCAGGATGAACTTCACGCCGGGCGGCGGCTCCTCCAGCGTCTTCAGCAGCGCGTTGAAGGCATTTTTCGACAGCATGTGCACTTCATCGATGATGTGCAGCTTGAACCGCGCCGATACGGCGGCATAGCGCACGCCTTCGATGATCTCGCGCATGTCGTCCACGCCGGTGTTCGATGCCGCGTCCATCTCCACCACGTCCAGATGCCGGCCGGCGGCGATGGCCACGCACGGCTCGCACACGCCGCACGGGCTGATCGTCGGCCCGCCGCTGCCATCCGGGCCGATGCAGTTCAGCGCCTTGGCAATGATGCGCGCGGTGGAGGTCTTGCCCACGCCGCGCACCCCGGTCAGCAGCCAGGCCTGCGCCAGCCGGCCCCTGGCAATGGCGTTGGCCAGCGTCTGCACCATCGCCTGCTGGCCCAGCAGCCCATCGAAACTGGCCGGGCGATACTTGCGCGCCAGTACGCGGCTCGCTTGCGGTTCAGCCGGTGCAGCAGGCGGCGGCGGTTCAAAGCCGGGCAGGGCGAAATCGGATTCGTCTGACATCAGGCATTTCTTCTAGCCGCTCAGGCAGCCATCGTCACGGGGGCAGCGTCACGGGACTTGCGCAGCCGCGCCGCAATCGCCATATGCCCCGTCGGGAGCCGGGCGGACAGGCCACTCGCCAACCCGGTCAGGTCCGGAAGGAAGCAGCCGCAACGATTCCGGTCTGGGTCGTTCCCGGCTCCCACCCCAGCACACGGGCCTGCGCTCAGGGCGCTTCGGTGTCGATGATCGTCTGTTCGCGGCCGCTGCTGCCGGCCATCACCCCGGCATCGGTGGCAAGCAGGGTGGTGCCTTCGCCCACCACGGCGCGCAGCTTTTCACGGAAGGCCGGCGGGATGAACACCGCGTCCAGCGCATCGGTTTCCACAGCTGCGCCGTCGCGCGTTTCATAGCCGGGCAGGCCGATATAGATCCATTCCGCATCGCCAGCCTGATTGCGCCCGGCATATTGGGCAGCGCGGGTGCCCAGTTCAAACCCCTTGGGAACTACGATGCGGCTGCGTCCGATTTCGGTGCCGTTGCGGTACACGATCAGCTTGCGGCTGGCCATCGATGCCACGATCGTCACCGGGCCGGTTTCGGCCTTTTCTGGCTGCCAGCGCCAGGCATCGCCGCGCGCCAACGCCCGCTCGGTGGCGGCATCGGGCACGCCCTTGGGGCTGGCCGGGGCCAGCACGGCGGCATCGGCCACACGTTCGGGCGCCACATCCTGATCAATGATCGCCACCGTCATGCCCATCGGCGTTTCGGCAAACAGCGCCTGCGCGAAATTATAGGGCAGCCGCACGCAGCCGGCGCTGGCCGGATAGCCGGGCAGGCGGCCGGCGTGCAGGGCAATGCCGTCCCACGTCAGCCGCTGCATATAGGGCATCGGCGTCTTGTAGATGCTGCTGGTATGCTTGCTGCGTTTTTGCAGGATGGTGAACACGCCGGTGGGGGTGCGCTTGCCGGGGCGGCCGGTGGATACCGTGCTGGTGCCGATGCGGATGCCGTTGCGATAGATGTTGGCGCGCTGCGTCTTGATGTTGACCAGCATCAGCATCGGGCCTGATGGCGCGACGCGCGGATCAAATACCCAATCGCCGGGCTTCAGCGTGGTGACATCGGTATCGAACGGCAGCGACCTGGCTGCACCCTGCGCCAGCAGCGGCGCCCCTGAAAGCAGCAGCGCGGCAGCGGCGATCATCGTGGCAGTGCGGCGCATATGTCCCCCCGGACGGTGTTACCGGCTGTTGTCTACCACAGCGCGCGGCATCTGCACGTCAAGCTGCGCGATGTCCCCGGTCAATTTCACCTGGCAGGCCAGCCGGCTGTGGCGGTTGGCACCGGCGGCGAAATCCAGCATGTCCTCCTCCTCCTCCGACGGCGGCGGCAGGGCGGCCACATCGCCGCCGATCAGGTGGACATGGCAGGTGGAACAGGCCATCGCGCCTTCGCAGGTCCCCTCCAGCGGCAGCCCGAGCGCCTGCGCCACATCAAGCAGGCGATCACCGGGCGCGGCGTCCACAGCGGTCTCGCGGCCACCATCGGCAGAGATGAAACGGATGCGTGTCATGGCACAGATGTGCCGCGATCAGGCCATTTCTTCAAGATGGCGCTGCACCGCAGCATTGATGAGGTCAGCCGCTGTGTCGATCTCGGCCGGCGTGGTGAAGCGCCCGAACCCCAGCCGCAGCGATGCCTTGGCTTCGGCATCGGGCAGGCCCAGCGCGGTCAGCACATGGGAGGGCCGGCCGGTCACCGCCGCGCAGGCCGAACC
>DAITMD010000255.1:0-3762 GCA_036835345.1 Sandarakinorhabdus sp.
TGATGGGGTGGGGTGTCGGCCGTTCGGGCGACCAGCGCGTCAGCTTGCAGGTTAGTTCAAGCCGGCCGATGCCATCCGCGCCAGGCATGACGGTATAGGTGCGCCCGCCAAGCCCGATCTTGATGGCTGTGGTCGCGCGCTGCGGCCCGTCGAGCGTCACGGCAATCTTCAGGCGTTCACCCTGCAGCGTGCAGCTGTGCTGATGGATGAAGGTTTCCGCCGTATCGATCAGGTGCACGGCGCGGGTGATGCCGCCGTAATTCTGCCAATCGAAATCAACCGATGGCAGGCTGCTGCTGTCGTGCCGGCTGTCAGCGCGCACCACCAGGCGGTTACTCGCCGCCAGCCTGCCGGTGACGTCCACCGAAAATGGCGTGAACCCACCGCTGTGCCGGGCGATCAACTGGCCGTTCAGCCAGACCGTGGCGGTGCGGTTGACTGCTTCGAACAGCAGATGCTGGCGGCGACCGGCGGCAGCTGCGGGTGCGGCAAAGCGGTGTTCCAGAAACACCGGGCCATCATAGAAGGCCAGTTCCGGCACCTGGCTGTTCCAGTCCCCGGGTATCTGCATGGTGGGGGCGTGCTCCCATTCATATTCGATCAGCGGCCCGGCCGCCTGCTGCACCTCGCCTTTCCAGACGGCCCGGCGGTTGCGCGGCTTGCGCGCCGCAACATCGAACGGATCGATGATATAGCGCCAGGCGCCATCCAGGCGCTGGCCTGGGCGCATGGCCATCGCAAGGGCGGGTGCCGCAGCCTCGGTTGATCGCGCTGGCTGAGCGGCAATCGCGCTGGCCAGCAGGCTGCCGCCCAGCGTGGCCAGCGCCTGCCGGCGATCGATGCCCGGCACGATTTCAGCCATCGATCTGCGCCCGTGCCGCCCGCGCTGCGGCCGTGATCGCGGCCCAGTCTTGTGCCCGTTGTGCCGCTGCCGGTGCCAGCCAGCTGCCGCCGATGCAGGCCACATTGGGCAGTGCGCGCCACAGGTGGGCCGTATCGGCCGTGATGCCGCCCGTGGGGCAGAATTCCATATCGGGCAGGGGGCTGGCCATGGCGCTCAGCACGGCCGGGCCGCCCATGGCGGCGGCCGGGAAGAATTTGGCGAACCGAAAACCGGATTCCCGCACGGCCATTGCCTCGGCCGCTGTGGCAACGCCCGGCACGAACGGCACCGGCCGCGTGCGCGCTGCGGCCAGCAGGGCCGGCGTGTGGCCGGGGGACAGTGCAAAGCGGGCACCTGCGGCCATGGCGGCATCCAGATCAGCGTCTGTCAGCACTGTGCCGGCGCCGACAATGGCATCGGGCACGGCTGCAGCGATCCGGGCGATGGCATCGAGCGCGGCGGGCGTGCGCAGCGTGATTTCCACCAGCGGCAGGCCGCCCTCCACCAGCGCGCGGGCCAGCGGCACGGCATGGGCGGCATCGTCGATCACGATCACGGGGATGGTGCCGCAGGCGCGGGCGGCGGCCAGCAAGTCCAGCATCAGGGTTCCTTGGGGGCAAAGCGGTCACGGTGGACCGCGGTGAGAAAACGCAAAGCAAAGCTGGCAGCGATATCGCCGCGGTTGACGATGCTGGTGCGGCCACCGCTGCTGCGCACACGCGTGTCCAGAAACGCACCCGCCAGATTGGGATCGGGGTGATCGGCCGGATAGCGATTGGCCAGCACCCAGGCCAGTGACCGTTCGATATTCGCTTCAAAGCCGGCCACGCCGCGCTGCTGCAGTTTCAGCCATTGGTGGCCGGCAAAGGCCACCGCCGATCCGGTATGGCTGCCCTCACGCGGCGGCTTGCCTTCGAAATTGTCGTACAGGATCGCGCCGTCGGGGCGTTGCAGGGCGGCCATGGCCTGCATGGCTTTCGTGGCTGCATCAAGGAAACGCTGGTCCTTTGTCATGTCAAACGTGCGGATCAGGCTTTCGGCATACCAGATGTTGAAGCGCGGATGGATGCGGCCGCTGATCGGATCATTGGGTTCAAAATCCATCCACAGGCCATTGGCGTGCTGGCGGCTCAGCAGGCCTTCGGCGATTTCCACCTGCAGGGCGCACATTGATTTGTCGCCGGTCCATTCGCACATATCGGCAAACGGCGAGCCTTCGATATTGGGCCGCGCCACTTGGGTTAGGCTGGCGGGGCGGGCCTGCGGGTGATGCGGGCTGCGATCGGTCCAGATGGCACCGGTATCGGGATCGATGATATTGTAGAACAATGGCTGGCCTTTTACCCGCGTGTTGGCCACCAGCCAGCGGATGGCGGCGGCAGCAGCATCGGCAGGTGCCCGGTCCCCGGTTTCGCGTGACAGCTGGAACAGGCCTTTGGTGCCATCGGTGACTGTGGTGAAATTGATCAGCCGGCCCAGCGGCCCACCGTGCCAGGCATTGATCATGCCCTTAAACGCCGGTTTGCCGGTGATGGCCTGCGCCTGCCACCACGCCGCGCCTCGCTGCGCTGCGGCAAGCGTTTGGGCATCGCGGGTGATCCGGTAACTGTCCACCAGCGCGAGCACCAGCTGCCCGGTGTGCCAAGCCGGTTCATAGGGTGTCCAGCGGCCGGTGGTGATATCATAATCACCCCGCGCCATGCCATTGCCATCCATTGCCGTTTGCGCCGCGTGGGCAGCGCCATCGGCGATGGCGCCGCGTAGTTCGGCCTCGGTTATGGGCGCGGCATGTGCGCAGCCGGCCAGCAGCGCCGCCAGCAAGGCAAGCCAGCGCTTCACATCGCTGCTCCCGGCACCCACGGGATGAATTCGGCATCACCCATGTCTTCAAGCTCGCTCTTGGTGGGCTGGCCGGAGGCGGCGGCAAGGATTGCCGCAAGGATTTCCGCCCCCAGATCATCCAGCGATATGCCGCCATCCAGCAGCCGGCCGCAGTCGATATCGATATCATCGGGCATGCGCGCCGCCAGTGCGCTGTTGGACGCCAGCTTGAGCGTGGGCGCCGGTTTTGATCCGAACACCGATCCGCGCCCGGTGGTGAACAGGATAAGATTGGCACCGCCGGCGATCTGCCCGGTGGCAGAGCAGGGATCATAACCCGGCGTATCCATGAAATGAAAGCCGGGGCCCTTCACCGGCTCGGCATAGCGCAGCACCGATTGCAGCGGCGAACTGCCCGATTTTGCCACCGCGCCCAGCGATTTTTCCAGGATCGTGGTGATACCGCCGGCGATGTTGCCGGGTGAGGGATTGTTGTTGAGATCAGCACCGTTCTGGGCGGCATAGGCCCGCCACCATGTGATCCGGTCGATCAGCGCGGCGGCGATGGCGGAATTCGCCGCCCGCGCCAGCAGCAGGTGCTCGGCGCCGAAAATCTCAGGCGTTTCCGACAGGATGACCGCGCCGCCAATCGCCACCAGCCGATCAGCGGCATTGCCCAGGGCCGGATTGGCCGTGAGCGCACTGTAGCCATCCGATCCGCCGCATTGCAGGCCGATCACCAGATGCCGGGAATCGGCCGGCGTGCGCTGCGAGCGGTTGGCGATATCGAGCAGTTCTTCCACCACCTCGATGCCGCGATGGATGGCGGCGCGGCTGCCGCCTTCGGCCTGGATGCCCAGCCGGCGCAGGCCGGCATGTTCGGCAAGGCCGTTGGCGGCCATCAGCGCATCGGGCTGATTGACTTCACACCCCAGCCCAAGGAGCAGGGCCGCGCCCACGTTGGGGTGGGCCAGGTGGCCGGCGATGGTGCGCCTGAGATAATCAATGCCATCGCCGCTGTGCGCCATCCCGCAGCCACTGTTGTGGGTGAAGGCCGC
>DAITMD010000256.1:0-3745 GCA_036835345.1 Sandarakinorhabdus sp.
TGCCGCTCAGCCGTGATCATGGCGGGCCGGTGCGGGCGATCATCCCGCGCTGGTATTTCTGGAAATCGGCCAAATGGCTGAACCGCATTGAAATACTGGCTGTTGATCGCCCCGGCTTCTGGGAAGTGCGCGGCTATCACAACGATGGCGATCCATGGACGGAGCAGCGCTATTCCTGAACGCGCCGCCCTTGATGCCGCGGTGACCAGCGCCCTGCTCCAGCCCGAACCGTCGGGCTGGCCGGCGCCCTATGCCGAAGGCCTCACCAGCCCGCTGGTAGGGGCATTGGTGATGAACCTGCCGATCGCGCTGGGCGTGCTGGACAGCAGCGGCTGCATCATCGCCGGCAATGATGCCATCAAGGCCACTGCCGGCAGCGGCTGGCGCCCCGGCATGCGCCCCGAAGCCATGGTGGTGCCCGACGATGCGCCGCTGCTGGTGCGGGCGATTGCCGATGCCATGCACGGCGGCGAACCGCAGACGCTGCGCCTTGCCTTGCAGCACCGCGCCGATGAACTGCGCGATATCAACGTGATCCCGCTGCCGCCGGGGATGGGCGTGGCGGCCATGATCGCCATGCGCGATATCCGCGAACAATTGCGGCTGGAAGCGCAGGTGGCCGCTGCCACGCGGATGCAGGCGGTGGGGCAGTTGGCCGGCGGCATCGCCCATGATTTCAACAATCTGCTCACCGCCGTGCTGGCGCTTACCGATCAATTGCTGGAACGCCAGGTGGAAGCCGGCAGCGACCGCGATGCGCTGCTGGAAATCCGCCGCAACGGCGAACGCGGTGCCAATCTGGTGGCGCAATTGCTGGCCTTCGCCCGCCGCCAGCCGCAGCGGCGGCAGATGCTGGACGTGCGCCATCTGGTCAGCGGGCTGAAGCCGCTGCTGGTGCAGTTGCTTGGCCCGGCGATCGAACTGGAAATCGTCACCCCGCCGGGGCGCCTGGCGGTGAAGGCGGATCCCGGCCAGATGGAACAGGTGATCGTCAACCTTGCCGTCAATGCCCGTGATGCGATGAAGGGCAATGGCCGGCTGGTCATCACCATCGCCGATGTGCCGCGCCGCGAAGTGGCGGCCCTGGGCCACGCCATCATCCCGGAAATCGATCATGTCGCGATCGACATCACCGATACCGGCTCCGGCATTCCGCCGCACATCATGGGCAAGATTTTCGAGCCGTTCTTCAGCACCAAGCCGCAGGGGCAGGGCACCGGGCTGGGGCTTTCCACCGTCTATGGCATCGTCAAGCAATCGGATGGCTATATCTTCGCGCGCAGCGGGCCGGGCGGGCGCGGCACCACCTTTTCTATCTATCTGCCCGGCCGCCCGGCGCGCGGCCTGTCCAGCCCGGCGGCCAGGCGCGCTGCCAAGAAAGACAGCGGCCCCGGCCCGGCCGGCATCACCGTGCTGCTGGTGGAGGATGAAGCCGCCGTGCGCATGGTGTTCGCGCGCGGGCTGGAACGGCAGGGCTGCATCGTCACCCCGGCCGCCGATGCCATGGCGGCGCTGGCGCTGCTGCGCGACGGGCTCAATCCCGATGTGATGGTCTCTGATGTGATGATGCCAGGCATCGACGGGGTGGAACTCGCCATCGAGGCGGCCAAGCTGCGCCCGGGCCTCGGCATCGTGCTGATGTCCGGCTATGCCGAACTGCCGCGTCACCGCGCCGCCGATGCGCGCGGAATCCGCTTTCTGGCCAAGCCCTTCGCGCTGGGCGAGCTGGTCAGCGCCATCACCTCGGCACAGCCGCTGGAAAGCTGAAAATAGTCATCCGTTCTCCCCTTGTTCTACCAGAACAATTGCGGTACATCAAAAGCCGTTGACGAACTTCGGTCACCGCTTCAGGGAAGGGACGGGTCATGGCAGCAGCATTGAAGGTGGTGGAAACAGGCATGGATCGGCAAAAGGCTCTCGAAGCGGCACTGGCGCAGATTGACCGCGCGTTCGGCAAGGGCTCGGTGATGAAACTGGGCCAGCGCGACGCCATGGAGGTGGAGGCGATCTCCACCGGTTCGCTCGGCCTTGATATCGCGCTGGGCATCGGCGGCCTGCCGCGCGGGCGCGTGGTGGAAATCTATGGGCCGGAAAGCTCAGGGAAAACAACCCTCGCCCTGCACGCCATTGCCGAAGCGCAGAAAGCCGGCGGCACGGCGGCGTTTGTCGATGCCGAACATGCGCTCGATCCAGTCTATGCCCGCAAACTGGGCGTCAATATCGACGATCTGATTGTCTCGCAGCCCGATACCGGCGAACAGGCGCTGGAAATCGTCGATACGCTGGTGCGCTCCAATGCCATCGATGTGCTGGTGGTCGATTCGGTCGCCGCGCTGGTGCCGCGCGCCGAAATCGAAGGCGAAATGGGCGACAGCCACGTTGGCCTGCAGGCCCGCCTGATGAGCCAGTCGCTGCGCAAGCTGACCGGTTCGATCAGCCGCTCGCGCTGCCTGGTCATCTTCATCAACCAGCTGCGCATGAAGATCGGCGTGATGTACGGCAACCCGGAAACCACCACCGGCGGCAACGCGCTGAAATTCTATGCCTCCGTGCGGCTCGACATTCGCCGCACCGGCCAGATCAAGGATCGTGATGATATCGTGGGCAACACCACCCGGGTGAAGGTGGTGAAGAACAAGGTGGCGCCGCCGTTCAAGCAGGTCGAATTCGATATCATGTATGGCGAAGGCGTCTCCAAGATCGGCGAGATCCTCGATCTGGGCGTGAAGGCCGGCGTGGTCGAAAAATCCGGCGCCTGGTTCAGCCATGACAGTATCCGGATCGGGCAGGGCCGTGAAAACGCCAAGAAATATCTGAAGGACAATCCGGATGTGGCCGCGAAGATCGAAAAGGTCATCCGTGACAATGCCGCCGGCATTTCCGAGGCGCTGATGGTTGGCCCCACTGCCGAGGATGACGCCGGCGACGACGAGATGTGATTGCCGCCATTTGCGGCCTCTGAACACGGGAAGGGCGGCCAGCCACTGGCCGCCCATTTTGCTGCCCTGCGGCCGGGAGCACTCTGATTGACCTTGCCCGCCGCGCCGCGCAAAGCTGCGGCCATGAACAACGACGAACAGATCGACTATTGGAACGGCAAAGTCGGTGAGACCTGGGTGCTGATGCAGGAACGGATGGACCGGGCGCTCACCCCGGTCACCGCAGCACTGCTGGCCGCCGCCGCTCCGCAGGCCGGCGAAACAATGCTCGATATCGGCTGCGGCGCCGGCGAAACCACGCTGGCGGCCGCCATGGCGGTGGGCGATGACGGCAGTGCCATTGGCCTTGATATCTCCGAACCCTTGCTCGCCCGCGCCCGCGAACGCGCCGAGGCCCTGCTTTGTGACGCGGAATTCATCGCCGCCGATGCCTCGGTGTGGGCAGAGGACAGCGGCTTTGATCTGATCATGTCGCGCTTCGGCGTGATGTTCTTTGCCGATCCGCAGGCGGCCTTTACCCATCTGCACGGCCTTGCCGCGCCGGGCGGCCGCCTCGTCTTCGCCTGCTGGCAGCCGGCCAGCCGCAACCTGTGGGCCACGCTGCCATTGACGGCGCTGGCGGGCCTGTTGCCCGAAACACCCCCGGCCGATCCGCACGCGCCGGGGCCGTTCGCCTTTGCCGATGCGGCGCGCGTCGCCAACATTCTCGAAACCGCTGGCTGGCGCGATGTCGCCTGCCACAGCCTGCCCATTGCCATGCTGGTGGGGGAGGGCGATGATCCCGTCGGCGATGCGGTCAGCTTCAA
>DAITMD010000257.1:0-3730 GCA_036835345.1 Sandarakinorhabdus sp.
TGACCAGCGCCGCCACCATCAAACCCGGCACATAATCCTGCCAGCGCGGCGCACTCGTGCGTTCAATATCGCCGTAAAGATCGGCGGCCTGGGGCAGGCTGGTTGGGGTGACGTCCATCACCGGGAGGGGTAGGATGCCCGCGCGGCTTCGCCAAGGGGCAAAGTATATTATACATAATATATATTATCGATATTATATACTGATCTCAGAGAGGGTCGGGCGGCCGCTCCTCTTCGCCCTGCCAGCTTTCCGGCTTGCCAAAGTCTGCCGGCAGCAGGCAATCCTGCGCCGCCTGTTGTCCGGAGCCATCAGATGCGCGTGATCAATGTCAGCAATGGTGCAGTGAGATTGCATGTCGTTGTCGCCGGCCCGGACGCCAGCGCGCAGCTACCAATCCTGTGCGTGCACGGCTGGCCGGAACTTTCCCACAGCTGGCGGCATCAGCTGGCCTATTTCAGCGCGAAAGGCCGCCGCATCGCTGCGATGGATGTGCGCGGCTATGGCGGCAGCGACAAACCCCATGATGTTGCCGAATATCGCCTGTCGGCGTTGGCATCCGATGTGGCAGCGGTGATTGCCGCGCTGGGCGGCCGCGCCATCCTGTTCGGCCATGATTGGGGCGCGCCCATTGTCTGGAACACGGCACTGCGCCATCCGGCTGCTGTGGCGGCTGTAGCCGGCCTCAGTGTGCCCTATGCGCCGTGGGGGGAAGCCCGCTTTCTTGATGTGATGCGCCTGATGCACGCCGGCAAATTCTTCTATCAATTCTATTTTCAGGACGAAGGCGTAGCCGAGGCCGAACTGGCCGCCGATCCTGATGCGCTCGCAAAAATCTATTTCGCTCTTTCCGGTGATGCGGCCTATCCCGGCTTTGGCCGCAAGCAGCCAGACGACACGCTGCTGTCCGGTCTGACCCTGCCCGATCCCCTGCCCGCGTGGCTTACAGCGCAGGATCTCGCCATCTACAAGACGGCCTTTGCCGCTGGTGGCTGGCGCGGGCCGCTCAATCGCTATCGGGCGCAAGATATTGACTTTGATGAGGCATTCCCGCTGCGGGGCCAAATGATTGCCCAACCTGCGGCGTTCATTGCCGGCACCCGCGATCCTGTCCGTCATTTTGCGCCGGGGATGGACTTATATGAAAGCGCCGGCAGCGGTTGCAGTGATTTTCGCGGTACCACATTGATCGAAGGGGCCGGTCACTGGGTCCAGCAAGAGGCGCCAGACGCGGCCAATGCCGCGCTTGCCGCGTTCGTGGATGGCCTGTGAGCGCGCCGCTCTCGCTCACCCGCCTTGCCGGCATCATGGCACGGCTGCGGGATCCCGATCACGGCTGCCCCTGGGATCTGGCCCAGGATTTCGACACGATTGCGCCCTATACCATTGAAGAAGCCTATGAAGTTGCCGAAGCCATTGCGCTGCGCGATATGGCGGAGCTGAAGAAGGAACTGGGCGATCTGCTGTTCCAGGTGGTGTTCCACAGCCGCCTTGCCGAGGAAGCCGGGCATTTCAGCCTTGGCGATGTGGTGACGGCCCTATGCGAAAAGATGGAGCGGCGGCATCCGCATATCTTTGGCACTGGCGCGCGCGCCGCCAGTGCAGAGGCACAGAAGGGCGAATGGGAACGCATCAAGGCAGAGGAACGCGCCGCCGCCGGCGCGCCGGAGCGGCCGGTTTCGGCACTGGACGGGGTGGCCGCCGCCCTGCCCGCCCTGATGCGCGCCGAAAAACTGCAGGCCCGTGCGGCACGGGTGGGCTTTGAATGGCCCACTATGGCCGGTGTGCGCGCCAAGCTGGACGAGGAACTGGCCGAGTTTGATGCGGCCGAGACGCCCGAACACCGGGCCGAGGAAATGGGCGATGTGCTGTTTGTGCTGGCCAATCTGGCCCGCCGCCACGGCATCGATCCCGAAGCCGCCCTGCGCGCCGGCAACGTTAAGTTCGAACGCCGCTTCAAGGCGATGGAAGCGCTTGCCGGCCCCGGCTTTGCCGCGCTGCCGCTGGAGGCGCAGGAAGATTATTGGCAGCAGGTGAAGCAGGCAGAGCGCAGATGAGGACCCGGATCAAGATTTGCTGCATCGCCTCGCGGCAGGAAGCCGCCTTGGCCGTGGCTGCCGGTGCCGATGCCGTGGGGCTGGTGGCGCGCATGCCCTCCGGCCCCGGCCCGATCAGTGACGAACTGATTGCCGAAATCGCCGCCACGGTGCCGCCGCCGGTCGCCACCTTCCTGCTCACTGCCGAGACGGCGGCGCAGGCCATCGCTGCCCATGTGGCGGCCACGCGGGCCAACACCGTGCAGGTCGTGTCCCACATCGATCCGGCGGAATCGGCCCGGTTGGCGCAGCTGCTGCCGGCAACGCGGCGGGTGCAGGTGATCCATGTCGAAGGGCCGGACGCGACTGGGCTGATCCCGCGCTATGCCCCGCATGTCCATGCCTTCCTGCTCGATTCCGGGCGGCCGGCAGCGGCGGAACTGGGCGGCACCGGCCGCACCCATGATTGGGCGGTGAGCGCGGATTTCGTGCGCGCCAGCCCGCTGCCGGTGTTTCTGGCGGGCGGGCTGACCCCTGAAAATGCCGGCCGGGCCATCGCGCAGCTGCGGCCCTATGGCCTTGATCTCTGCTCCGGCATCCGCACGGATGGCCATCTGGATGCGGCGAAGCTGGCGGCGTTCATGGCCGCGGTGCTGCAGGCAGGTTGATCGCTACGCAGCGGTCTCGCCCGCCAAGATCGCGGTGCAGGCTGGCCGCAAGGCCCTGCGCCTCAGCCAGTTCCATCACCGCCCGCCCCTTCTGCCAGCCGATTTCCAGCACCGCCAGACCGCCCGGCGCCAGCAGACCGGGCAGTTGCGGCAGGATGCGGCGATAATCGTTCAGGCCATCGGATCCGGCGAACAGTGCGCTGGCCGGTTCATGCAGGCGCACCTCTTCAGAAAGTCGCTCATCAACAGCGATATAGGGCGGGTTGCTGAGAATGAGGTCAAAGCGCTCGGTCAGCCCTTCCCCCCAATTGCCGGCGCGGAATGCGGCGCGGGCGGCCATGCCGGTGCGCTCGGCATTGCGGGCGGCAACGGCCAGTGCTGCGGGGCTGGTGTCGATGCCCAGGCCGGTGGCGGCGGGCCACACGCTGAGCGCGGCAAGCAGCAGCGCGCCGGAGCCGGTGCCCAGATCGAGAATATGGGCCGGTGGCCGGGTGCAGAGGCGCTGCGCGACCTCGATCAGCGTTTCACTGTCAGGGCGCGGGATCAGCACATCGGGGGTGACGATCAGATCCAGCGACCAGAATTCGCGGCGGCCGGTGATATGCGCGACGGGTTCGCCGGCGGCGCGGCGATTGACCAATAGGTCATAGGCTTGCCCATCAAAGCTGCGATCCGGATTGAGCAGAAGACTGCCGCGCGAGCAGCCGAGATGGTGGGCAAGCAGCACTTCGGCATCAAGGCGCGGGGTGTCGCCGCCGATGCGCGCCGCAGCGGCGTTCAGTGCATCGCGGACATTGATCATCCAAGGCTGGCCAGCCGCGCCGCTTCATCCTCGGCGATCAGGGCGCTGACCACGTCGTCCAGCGCCTCGCCCTCCAGGATTTCGGGCAGGCGGTGCAACGTAAGGCCGATGCGGTGATCGGTGACGCGGCCTTGCGGGAAATTATAGGTGCGGATGCGTTCGCTGCGATCACCGCTGCCCACCATCGCCTTGCGATCGGCGGAGCGCGTGGCTGAAAGGCGTTCGC
>DAITMD010000258.1:0-3723 GCA_036835345.1 Sandarakinorhabdus sp.
CCGCCAGATCGGCCCGCTTCGGGTTTCCGCCATCGGGCTGGGCTGCATGGGCATGGCCGGCACGGCTGGTCAGGCCGCCATGTACGGCCCGGTGGACCGCGCCGAAGCCATCGCCACCATCCACCACGCGCTGGATATCGGCATCAATTTCTTCGACACCGCCGAAATCTATGGCCCGTTCGCCAATGAAGAACTGCTGGCCGAGGCGCTGGCCGGCCGCCGCCATCAGGCCGTGGTTGCCACCAAGTTCGGTTTCCGCATCGAACAGGGCAGAGTTGCCGGCGTCAACAGCCAGCCGGCGCATATTCGCGCCGTGTGCGAAGCCAGCCTGAAACGCCTGGACAGCGATGTGATCGATCTCTTCTATCAGCACCGGGTCGATCCCGCCGTGCCGATCGAGGATGTAGTCGGCACGCTCGCCGATCTGGTGCGCGAGGGCAAAATCCGCGCCATCGGCCTGTCGGAATGTTCCGCCGCCACGCTGCGCCGCGCCTGCGCCATTCACCCGATCGCCGCCCTGCAAAGCGAATGGAGCCTGTGGGAACGCGCGGTCGAAGCCGAAATCGCCCCCACCGCCCGCGCGCTTGGAGTCAGCTTCGTGCCCTTTTCGCCCCTGGGCCGCGGCTTCCTGACCGGCAGCGTGCCGCGCGCCGAAGCCCTGCCCGACGGCGATTATCGCAAGGCCGATCCGCGTTACCAGGGCGAGAATTACGATGCCAACATGGCTGCCGTTGCCGTGGTGAAGGCCATCGCCGCCGCCCATGGTGCCAGCCCGGCACAGATCGCCATCGCCTGGCTGCTGGCCAAGGGAACGGCCGAGAACTGGGATGTGGTGCCGATCCCCGGCTGCAAACGCCGCGCAACCCTGATCGATACCGCCGGCGCTGCCGGCATCAGCCTTGCGCCGGCCGATATCGCCGCGCTGGATGCCGCCCTGCCGCACACCGCCGGTGATCGTTACGGCAGCAAGATCGCCATGGCGATGACGCGCCTCTGAAACCAGCGGAAATCGGACACGGATTTCACGCCCCCACTGGCTGCCACCGGGCCGGCGCGATAGGCTGCGCCCATGCTCGATTTCGCCGCCATGGATGCCGCCCGTCTGGCCCGTGATCCGGCATTTGACGGCCTGTTCTTCATCGCGGTGAAAACCACCGGCATCTATTGCCGCCCGGTCTGCCGGGTGCGCCAACCGCTCACCCGCAACATCAGCTTCTTTCCCAGCGCGGCAGCGGCGGAAAAGGCCGGTTACCGCCCCTGCCTAAGGTGCCGGCCCGAAAGCGCGCCCTTCTGCCCGGCGTGGAACGGCACCCGCACCACGGTGGAACGCGCGCTGAAGCTGATCGAGGCTGGCGCGCTGGATGGGGAAGGCAATGTCGAGGCGCTGGCGGCGCGCTGCGGAGTGGGCACGCGGCATCTGTCGCGCCTGTTCCGCGATCATCTGGGCGCTTCGCCGATCGACGTGGCGCAAACCCGCCGCGTGCAGCGCGCCATGCAGATGATCGCCGCCACCGATTTGCCGATGACCGAGATTGCCCACCGCGCCGGCTTCGCCTCGCTCCGGCGCTTCAACGAAGTGATTTCGGCCCGCTATGGCCGCCCGCCCACCGCCCTGCGCCGGGTGCGCCCCCATCACGTGACTTGACCGCCCGCACCGCAATCCATAGGCACGGCCCCGGACAGATGGCCGAGTGGTTTAAGGCAGCGGTCTTGAAAACCGCCGTGGGTGCAAGCTCACCGTGGGTTCGAATCCCACTCTGTCCGCCATCAAGCCGGCAAGGCTCATGCCAATTAGCTTCAACCACACAATCGTTCATGCAAGCGACCCGCAGGCATCGGCGAAATTTCTCAGCGAAATGCTTGGGCTTGCAGCGCCGCAGCGGCTGGCGCACTTCGTCGTTGTAAAGATCGGCGATGCCAGTTTGGATTTCATTGCCGCTGTAGGCGCGATCAGTTCGTGCCACTTCGCTTTTCTGGCCAGCGAGACGGAATTTGATGCCATTTGCGCCCGCATCATGGCGCGCACGCTGCCCTTCTGGGCCGATCCGTTTCACCGGGAACCCGGCCGCATCAACCACTGGGATGATGGCCGCGGCCTCTATTTCGACGATCCCGATGGTCATCTGCTGGAGATCATCACTCGGCCCTATGGCAGCGGCGGCCTGACGGCTCGGCACCCAAATCCGCTGCTCACCCGGTGAAACGCCCGGTTCGTCGCCAACGGCCTGCGCGCGCGGCCGGCGTCTGTTAGCAGCGCGCCATGATCCCGACGCTGTCCCGACGCGGCCTCATTGCCGGACTTGTCGCTGCACCTTTACTGCACGCGCCGGCCATCGCCAATGCCGGAACGCCCGGCCAGCAACTGATGGCTCGCGCCCGCGCCGCCTTTGATCGCCACGCCGGCCGGATCGGCCACACATCGCTGATCGCCATCGCTGATTACAGCCTCCACAGCAGCCAGCCGCGCTTCTACCTGTTGGCAACCGATACCGGCGCAGTAACTGCCCTTCGGGTGGCGCACGGGCGCGGCTCCGATCCGGCGCACACGGGTTTTCTGCAGCGCTTTTCGGCGCAGCCGGGATCGGCGGCCAGCAGCGAGGGCGCCTATCTGGCCGGGCCAGCCTATGTGGGGCAACACGGCCGCTCGCGCCGGCTGATCGGTCTGGATCCGGAAAATGCCACCGCCGAAAGCCGCGCCATCGTGATCCACGGGGCCTGGTATTGCGAGGCCGCTGTGCTGCAGCAGACCGGCAAGCTGGGCCGCAGCGAAGGCTGTTTCGCCTTTTCGCAGCGCGATGCGGAACTTGTGCTTGAACGCCTGCCGGCCGGAAGTCTGCTCTACAGCAGCCGCGGCTGATCAGGCGCGCGCGGTGCGCCGCTGAACGCGCGCCGCCGCGCCGATCCCGCCAAATCCCGCCAGCAGCAGTGCCCAACTGGCCGGTTCGGGAACCGGCAGGCCGGGGCCGAGCGCCTGCAGCCGGAAATCATCGACACCCATTGCGTGATCATTGCCAGGCGCGTTCTGCGCGGTCCAGCGCAGCACCAGGGTAGCGCCAGGTGCCAGCGACAAGCCGCCGATGGTGCCGGTGATGAAACTGCGATTGGCATTGCCGTCCAGCGCGCCCGTCGGGCCGACAGGTGCGACCGTGAAATCAAGTGTCGGCACGTTCAGAAATGTGCCCGGCCCGCCAACCGCTGCTGCATCGATGGAATAGGAAAAGCCAAGGCTGTTGCTGTTGCCGGACGTACCAATCCGCCACAATTCGCCGAAGTAGCTGATGTTGACTGAGGTGATCGTCTCGGTCAGGCCGTTGGTCAGCACCAGGCCAAAACGCGGCTGCAGTGCAGCGCTGGCCAGGCTGCCCAGCGCGCGCTCGGCCGAACCGGCAGCGCCGAAACTATAGGTGTTGCCGGCATTGTTGGTGCCGGAACCAGCGGTATAGCTGTCGTTGGCATTGGCCCCCAGTTCGGCCAGCTGCCAGCCGGCGGGCAGCACGCTGCTGGTGCCCGTGCTGGCGAGCGTGTCGAAATTCTGGAGATAGACCGGCGCCGTGAGCACCACGACCGCGCCTGCCGGAACCGAAAGCGCTGCAGCAGCGGCAAGAGCTGCGAAGGAGCGGGTGATCTGGTTAACCATGGTTACGATTGGTAAGGGATAATCGCAGTTCCGGTCAACTAACAGAGGGTTAACAACAAAAACATTCACAAAGGAAAAGGCGGCGC
>DAITMD010000259.1:0-3709 GCA_036835345.1 Sandarakinorhabdus sp.
GCTGGCCGGCGCGGTGGCGGGTTCCGAAAAATGGATCAACGACATCTATCTGGCCTATGCCCGCCACACCGGGCCCAACCTGTCGCCGTTCAACGCCTGGCTGATCCTGAAAAGCCTTGAAACGCTGGATCTGCGCGTGCGCCGCCAGTGTGACAATGCGCTGGCCATAGCGCGGTTCCTGGAAACCCGGGCGCTCAAGACCGTCTATCCCGGCCTTCCCAGCCATCCCCAGCACGCGCTGGCCCAGCGGCAGATGGCGGCTGGCGGCACCATCATCGCGCTGCATGTGGATGGCGGCCGCGCGCAGGCGCATGCGCTGCTCGACGCGCTGAACCTGATCGACATTTCCAACAATCTTGGCGATTCGCGCAGCCTGATGACGCACCCGGCCTCCACCACCCACGCCAGCGTGTCTGACGCGGTGCGCGCCGAGATGGGGATTGGCGAAGGCATGCTGCGCCTGTCGGTGGGGCTTGAGGATGCGGCCGATTTGATCGATGATCTGGATCAGGCCCTGACGAAAGCTGGCATATCATGACCATGATCGGGCAGATGTTCCCCTATGCCGCCGCCACCGGCGCCATCACCGTGCGCGTGGCCCCGCATTATCTGCCCGAACAATCCGATCCCGACAGCAGCTATCATGTGTGGGCTTATCATGTGCGGGTGGAAAATGCTGGCGATGAACCGGTGCGACTGCTGGCCCGGCGCTGGCGCATCACCGATGCCGACGGCAATATCGAAGATGTGGAAGGGGACGGCGTGGTGGGCGTGCAGCCGCTGATCACACCGGGCGGGGCATATGATTATGTGTCCGGCTGCCCGCTGGGCACTGCATCGGGCCGGATGGAGGGCCGCTATGTCATGGCCGGGCAGGACGGCGCGCGGTTCAGCGTGACCATCCCGGCCTTCGCGCTGGAACTGCCCGGCGAGCGCCCCGCCGTTATCTGACGGCTCTGTCGATGAAGCGCACCCATCTGCCCCTGAATGCCCTGCGCGTGTTCGAAGCCGCCGCGCGGCACCTGTCGTTCACCCGCGCCGCCGATGAACTGGCGGTCACGCCGGCCGCCGTGGGGCAGCAGATCCGCGCGCTGGAGGAAACCCTGGGCGTCGTGCTGTTCCGCCGCCTCACCCGCAATCTGGAGCTCACGCCCGAGGCGGAGCAGGCGCTGCCGGAATTGCAGCGCGGTTTTCTGGCGTTCGAGGATGCGGTGCGGCTGGCCCAGGCCGGGCAGTCCAGCCGGGTGCTGTCGCTGGCAGCGCCGCGGGCGCTGATGGCGAAATGGCTCACGGCGCGGCTGGCGGACTATGCCCGGCTCAATCCTGATCTGCGCTTTGCCATCGTCGCGCACGAAGCGGGTGAGGTGGATTTCACCCAGGCCAATCTGGATCTGGCGTTTCATTTCGGCGGCGAACCTGAAGCCGAAGGCATCCACGGCCGCACGCTGGGCGAAGAGCGGCTGATCAGCGTGGCAGCGCCGGGCAGCGGGCCTGACCTGCCCTGCATCGCCCACCCGCTCGATCCCGAAACGCCGTGCGTGGAAAGCGCGCTCACCGTGGCCGATGCCGGGCTGGCCATCGATGCGGCGGCGGCCGGCCTTGGCCGCACCCGCGTGCCGGCGCTGCTGGTGGCTGCCGATCTGGCGGCCGGGCGCGTGCAGGCGCTGGATGATGGGGTGCCGGCCGCCGGGGCCTGGTGGCTCACAGCGCCCACGCCGCAGTGGCGGCAGGCCAAGGTGCGCGCGCTGGTGGCATTCCTGACCGATTGATCCGGCGCCGCGGCTGCGCCAGCGCGCGGCCGACATCCCCGATATGGACGCAACTTCGCTTCTCGCGCGGGCGATCGGCAGGCTATGCCTCGCTCACCCGAAACGAGGTAAATAAAGCGTTTACAATGCGTGTCCAAAACGCTAACAGAACGTTACCAAATGTCACCGAAGGGGCGCGGGGGGTCAATTCCTGCTGTCCCTTGTGTGGCGAGCGGGGGCTCGGGGGCCGCTGGGGCGCTCGACATGAGGGAGTCGCGTTTATGAACAAGTTTCTGAAGTCATTCGCCGTCGCCGCGGCGATCACCATGTCGGCCAGCGCTGTGCAGGCCGCCAACATCGCCCAGTTCCAGCAGACCGACGCCGGCGTGGCCTCGTTTGCACTGGTGAATGCCGGCCCGACCTACACGGTGGGCACCAACGGCGCGCAGTCGGTCACTGCCAACATTCTTGGCGACGACTATATGAACAGCACGCTCAACTTCACGGCCAGCGGCTCGACCGACGCAGTCGTGTTCCTCGGCACCGCAGCACAGGCGCTGGATGGCGGCACCTTCTCGCTGGTCAACGGCATGACGAACCTGCTCAGCTTCACCTTCACCGAAGGCGTGCTGTCGGGTGCCCTGAACGGCAACACCGGCGGCCTGCTGACGCTCGCCACCTCGGGCTTCACGTCCGTGTCGAGCGACGTGATCGATTTCACCACGCTGGCACTCACCGGCTTCTCGATCAGCCTGTCCAGCATCAACCCGGTGCTCAGCCTGGCCGACAACCGGATTGCCGACTTCGCGGCGTCGGCCACCGGCACCATTTCGGCTGATGTGACCGGCGGTCCGGGCGGTATCCCTGAACCGGGCACCTGGGCGATGATGATCGCTGGCTTCGGTCTGGTCGGTCTGTCGCGTCGCCGTCAGCGCAGCGCCACGGTCGTCGCGGCCTGAACCCATCCCTTTCGGGACGTGAAAGCGGCCTGCCCGGCAACGGGCAGGCCGTTTTTATATGCCCGCGCGCCTGCGCCTGCTTGCCAGCCGCGCCGCTGCGCGGCATTCCGCTTGCAAGTGTAAAGCAGGGGAACAATCGATGCCGGCTCGCCCAATCGCCGTTCTTGCCGGGATGGCCTTCCTGGCTGTGCCGGCCGCTGCCGCCGATGCGCCGCTCACCGCGCTCGCCGCCGGCGTGTCGGAAGCCGAGCTGAAGGCCAACATCACTGCGCTGGTCGGCTTTGGCACCCGTCATTCGGCCAGCAGCACCACCGATCCCCGGCGCGGTATCGGCGCCGCCCGGCGCTGGGCCGAAAGCCGCTTTGCCGGCTTCAGCGCCGCCTGCGGCAATTGCCTGACCATCATCAAACCATCGGAGGTCGTCACCGGCCCGCGCCTGCCGACGCCCACCGAAATCGTCGACGTGCTGGCCATCCAGCCGGGCACCAGCGATCCGGACCGCTTCATCATCATGTCGGCCCATATCGACAGCCGCAATGGCGATCCGCTGGATTCAAAAGGCGATGCGCCGGGGGCCAATGATGATGGCAGCGGCACCGCCGCCGTGATCGAAGCGGCCCGCGTGCTGAGCGGCCACAAATTCCCCGCCACCATCGTCTATGCCGTGCTGTCCGGCGAGGAACAGGGCCTCAACGGCGGCAAGGTGCTGGCCGATTTCGCCCGCGTCCACGGCTGGACGGTCGAGGCCGTGCTCAACAACGATATCGTCGGCAACAGCACGGGCGCGTCGGGCATGAAGGACAGCGGCCATGTGCGGGTGTTTTCCGAAGGCACCAAGGCGGTGGAAACCCCGGCGCAGGCGAACCGCCGCCGCTACAATGGCGGCGAAGTGGACAGCCCCAGCCGCAACCTCGCCCGCTTCATCGACCGGCTGGCCGATCACAATATCAATGGCCTGGATGTGAAGATGATCTATCGCACCGATCGCTTCGGCCGCGGCGG
>DAITMD010000260.1:0-3673 GCA_036835345.1 Sandarakinorhabdus sp.
CGCCTGCCAAACACCGGCCAGCAAAGCGGCGGCAGCGCAGGGACACCAGAAAGCGGCAGCGGATGACCGCTGTTGTGCCTCTGCTAGCAGTCACTTGGCGCAGCGGCAAGGGTGCGGCATTGACAGGGCTTCGCCGCCGCCTTCCAGAAGGGCGGCAGGAGCATGATGCAGCAGGGGTGAGGCAATGAACAAGATCAGACTGGCGGCGGCACTGCTGCTGCTTGGCGGCGGTGCGGCAGCGGCGGAGCCGGCGGCGCTCACGCTGGACCGGGTGTTCGCCTCGCCGTCCCTCACCGGCGCGCGGCCGCGCGTGCTCAAATTGTCGCCCGATGGCCGGCTGGCCACGCTGCTCAAGGGCCGGGCGGAGGATCGGAACCGGTTTGATCTGTGGGCGGTCGATACCGCCACCGGGCAAAGCCGCATGCTGGTCGATTCAGCGGCGCTGGCCAGTGCCGGGCCCTTGTCGGAAGCCGAACGCATGAACCGCGAACGCCGGCGCATCGCCGATGTGGAGGGCATCACCGATTATGGCTGGGCGCCCGATGCCCGCAGCCTGCTGGTGCCGGTGGACGGCGATCTGTGGCTGGCCGGGCTTGACGGCGCGGCCAAACGGCTGACCCAGACCGCCGAGACCGAAACCGACGCGCAATTGAGCCCGAAGGGCGGCTTTGCCAGCTTCGTGCGCGACCGCGCGCTGTTCATCACCGAAATCGCCACCGGCACGGAACGGAAACTGGCCGGCGAGACCGACCCGAAGATCAGCTGGGGCGTGGCCGAATTCATCGCGCAGGAGGAGCTGAACCGGTTCGATGGCCATTGGTGGTCCCCCGACGACCGGATGATCGCCGCCGCCCGGGTTGACGAAGCGCCGGTGAAGCAGGTCACCCGCGCGGCCATCGGCGCGGATGGCACGCGGCTGTTCACGCAGGCCTATCCGGCGGCGGGCACGGCCAATGCCGATGTATCGCTTTGGCTGGTGCGCGCCGATGGGTCGGGCCGGGTGCAGGTCGATCTGGGGCCAGACGATCTTGGACCGGACAGGGATTTCTATATCGCCCGCGTGGCCTGGGCGCCTGATGCCAAAGCGCTTTATGTGCAGCGGCTGGCGCGCGGCCAGCAGCGGCTGGACATATTGGCGGTGGACGCCGCCACCGGCGCATCGCGGGTGGTGGCCACCGAAACATCGGACATCTGGATCAACCTGCACGGCAGCTTCCGCGCGCTGAAGGACGGCAGCATCCTGTGGGCCAGCGAGCGCAGCGGCTATCGGCACCTTTACCGCCTGTCGGGCGGCAAGGCGGCGGCGCTGACCAGCGGCAACTGGGTGGTGGACGAACTGGTCGGCGTGAATGAAGCCGAAGGACGGCTGTGGTTCACCGGTTTTGCCGATTCCACGCTGGAAAAACATGTCTATGCGCTCGACTGGAAACGGCCGGGTGCCAAACCGGTGCGGTTGACCGGGGCGGGCGGCTGGCACGAAGCCGTGATGGACAAGGCCGGCACGCGCCTGCTGGTCACCAGCACCACCCCCAACCAGCCGCCGCAGGTGTGGCTGGGCGATGGCCAGGCCAAGCGATTGGCGTGGATCGAGGAGAACAAGCTGGACGCTGCCCACCCCTATGCGCCCTATCTGGCCAGCCATGCCGTGCCGCAGTTCGGCACGCTGACCGCCGAAGACGGACAGAAAATGGACTGGCGGCTGCTGAAGCCCAAGGGCGCCGGGCCGTTCCCGGTGCTGATGCAGGTCTATGGCGGCCCGCACGCGCACAATGTCCACAAACGCTTCACCGCGCCGATCGAGCAATATCTGGTGAGCGAGGGCTGGGCGGTGTTCCAGCTCGACAATCGCGGCAGCAACAATCGCGGCATGGCCTTTGAAGCGCCGATCTACCGGGCCATGGGCGGCGTGGAGGTGAAGGATCAATTGCAGGCGCTGGCGTGGATCAAGCAGCAGGCGTGGGCGAAGCCCGACAAGGTGGCGGTGAATGGCTGGTCCTACGGCGGTTACATGGTGCTCAAACTGCTGGAGGCCGCGCCGGGCGCGTTCGCAGCCGGCATATCCGGTGCGCCAGTGACGCGCTGGGAACTGTATGACACAGCTTACACGGAGCGTTATCTGGGCAATCCGGCGCAGGACCCGGGGCCGTATCAGCGTTCCGGCGCGCTGGGTGATGCCGGCAGGATCAGCGACCCGCTGCTGCTGATCCACGGCATGGCAGACGACAATGTGGTGTTCGAAAATTCCACCGCGCTGATGTCGGCGCTGCAGAAGGCGAAGACGCCGTTTGATCTGATGGTCTATCCCGGTGCCACCCATGCCACGCCGGGGCTGGAGGTGCATGTGTGGCAGACGCGGCTGAAATTCCTGGGGCGGACGGTGGCACCAACGGGGTTTTGAAACAAGAAAAGGGCGGCCCCAAAGGGACCGCCCTTTCAAATTCCGGCCGGCTGAGAGATCAGCGGCTATAGAACTCAACGACCAAATTCGGTTCCATCTTAACCGGATAGGGCACTTCGTCCAGCGTCGGCACGCGAACGTAAGTGGCCTTCGGGCCTTCCACCGACACATATTCCGGCACATCACGCTCGGACAGGCCCTGGGCTTCCAGCACCAGCGCCATTTCGCGGGCCTTGGAGCCCAGCTCGATCACGTCGCCCGGCTTCAGGCGGGCCGACCCGATATTGCAGCGGCGGCCGTTGACCAGGATATGGCCGTGGTTGACGATCTGGCGGGCGGCGAACACGGTCGGGGCCCACTTGGCGCGATAGACGATGATGTCCAGCCGCTGTTCCAGCAGCCCGATCAGGTTCTGCGAGGTGTCGCCCTTCATGCGGACGGCTTCGTCATAGACCTTGCGGAACTGCTTTTCGGTGACGTCGCCGTAATAGCCCTTCAGCTTCTGCTTGGCGCGCAGCTGGATGCCGAAATCCGACATCTTGCTCTTGCGGCGCTGGCCGTGCTGGCCGGGGCCATATTCGCGCTTGTTCACCGGGCTCTTGGGACGGCCCCAGATATTCTCGCCCATGCGGCGATCGAGTTTGTACTTGGCGTTGCTACGCTTCGACATGATAGGTTCCTGATCTGCGTTTCGGTCGTGTTCCCGGTCTCGCCGCACAGGCCATTTGCCTGTGTGGGCCACCGCTTCACCGGGGTGCGGGGCCAGATGCGAAGCGGGTGCGTTAGGGGGACAGGGCGGCAGAGTCAAGCGAAGCGCCGGGCCGGCATCAGGGAGAGAGGGGCAATTTCCTTGACTTTGGCGCGCCGAATCGTCAGTCAGCGCCTTTCCGTCATTCTCATTTTCCGGAGCCAACCCCATGGCACGTGTGACCGTTGAAGATTGCGTCGACAAGGTGCCGAACCGGTTCGACCTGGTGCTGTTCGCCGCGCACCGCGCCCGCAACATCTCGTCGGGCTCGGAACTCACCATCGAACGCGACCGTGACAAGAACCCGGTGGTGGCCCTGCGCGAAATCGCCGAGCAGACCATCCGCCCGGCCGATCTTTCGGAATCGATGGTGACCGGCATGCAGAAGGTGCAGGCCGAAGATGATGATACGCCGGACGCGATCGGCTCGCTGTCCGCCTCCGCCGAAGCGCTGCGCATCACCGCCGCCCAGCCGCCGCGCAACCAGAACATGGGCGGAGAGTACGAATAAGCCGGCACGAAATAGC
>DAITMD010000261.1:0-3668 GCA_036835345.1 Sandarakinorhabdus sp.
CAAGCGCGAGCGCCGCCATCACTTCGTCCAGCAGCACCGGCGTGTGCGGCGCATGGGCGGCGCTGACGGGACCGGCGTTCGTCATGCCGGGCGCTCCAGCGGCAGGCCGCGGGCTTCCAGTTCACTTTCAACCACCGTGCGCTGCACCGGCGACAGCTTCGGCTGGGCCAGGAAGGTCCACGGATCCCACAGCTCGAAATAATCGAAGCCGGCGACGAACCAGACATGGCCGGCGATGCCGCCCATGCGCCTCAGCTGTGCCGAAAGGACCACCCGGCCGGCATCATCGATGCCGACCTTCTGCATGAAGCCGGCCAGCGACATGTTGTCGTCATAGGCTTCGGGCGCCATGGCGTCGCTGTGGCGGGCCTTGAGCTGGGAGAGCAGCACGTCGCTGTAACCCGGATCATAGGCCATCAGGCAGGGCCGGCCGGCGTGGCCGGGGCCGATCAGCACTTCGCGGGCGCTGCCCCGGGCGGAAAGCGTGGCGCGAAAATCAGCCGGGATCGACAGGCGCGATTTTGCATCGACGCCGTTCAGTCCAAAGCCAAAGAAATTCGCCGCTGTCACTGCCGTTTACACCCACTTCCCCCGCCGGCGGAAACGGGGGTGGTGCGCTCAGGGCCGGGTCAGGTGGCTGGCAGGGCCTTCAAACCGGCACAGAGCAACAGGCACACGACCCGCATTCCGCTGTGGACAACGGCTGTAACATGGGAATTCGTGGGCCTCAATGGAATCTCATGGGCTGGAACCGCTATAAATGGGGATATCCATGGGCAAATAGCCACCGGAATGCCGTTGTTCTTGCCTTGTTCTTGTCGATTTGGCCCTGTGGATAAGTCTGTGTGGGAGAATCGCTGGCAAAGCCGTGGGATTTGCTCCCACTGGCCGGGCGATTCGCTTGAGTCGGGCGCTATGGTGCAGCGCCGTGCGGCACCGGCCTTGCCATGGGCCGGGTGTCGTCACCGCTCCGGCGGGCGCGTGGCGGGCCCGGGGGCAACCCCCAGCACGGCCAGCGATTCCCCGCTGCCCGGTTTGTTGGCGCTGCCGCCCGGCCGCAGACCTGCCGCCGCGCCGAGCACGATCAGGAAAATGGCGGCAAGGCCGGTCAGCCCCCAGCGCAGCCGCTCGCTGCTGCGCTGGGCAGCGCGGGCCGGGGGCAGCGCAGGGACAGGAAGTTCGCCGGGGTGGTTCATCGGTTTGCTTCTACCGCGCCGGTTCAGGCCGCGGCAAGCCCCTTGGTGGCCAGCCAATCCGGGTTGTAAATCGTTGAAAGATAACGAAGCCCGCTGTCACACAAGATGGTGGCAATCACATGGCCCGGCCCCATCTGGCGCGCCAGCCGCACGGCACCGGCCACGTTGATGCCCGATGAAAGCCCCAGGCACAGGCCCTCTTCGGCATTCAGCCGGCGCACCCAATGCAGGCCTTCGCTGTCGGGCACCCGGAACTGGGCATCGACGCTCAGGCCTTCCAGATTGCCGGTGATGCGCGACTGGCCAATGCCTTCCGACACGCTGGAGCCCTCACCCTTCAATTCGCCATGCGCGAACCAGTTGTAGAGGGCGGCACCTTCCGGATCGGTCAGGGCAATCATCACGTCGGGCTTTTCGGCGCGCAGGCCCAGCGCCACACCGGCCAGCGTGCCGCCGGTGCCAACCGCGCAGGTGAAGCCATCGATGCGACCGCCGGTCTGCTGCCAGATCTCTGGCGCGGTGGTGCGGATATGGGCCAGGCGGTTGGCGACATTGTCGAACTGGTTGGCCCAGATCGCGCCCGGCGTTTCTTCGGCCAGCCGGCGCGAGGTGTGCACATAATGGCCGGGATTGGCGTAGGGCGCGGCCGGCACCAGCACCAGTTCGGCCCCCAGCGCGCGCAGCGTGTCCATCTTCTCGCGGCTCTGGGTTTCCGGCATGACGATGATCGTCCGGTATCCGCGGGCGGCGCCCACCACGGTCAGCCCGATGCCGGTGTTGCCGGCCGTGCCTTCCACGATGATGCCGCCGGGCTTCAGCAACCCTTGCGCTTCCGCCTGTTCGATGATGCCCAGCGCCGCCCGGTCTTTCACGCTGCCGCCCGGGTTCAGGAATTCCGCCTTGCCCAATATGGTGCAGCCGGACTCGGCGCTCGGCCCTTTCAGGGTGAGCAGCGGCGTGTTGCCGATCAGGCTGATGATGTCGGGCGCGATGAGCATGCGGCTTTCTACGCCCGAAGCCCCGGCGGGGACAAGGAAGCTCTGTTGATGTGGCCCCAAGCCGGGCTAGAATAGCTGGACATGCGTTATCCGTGGGTCTTTCTGCCGGTTCTGCTGGCTGCCTGTGCCGATGCGCCGCCGGGCGGTGACCTTGCGGTGGCGGTGGTAGGCAGTGGTGACCTTGCCGAAACTCTGGCGGCAGAGGCCACGCGCGCCACGCTGGTGACGCGGGCGGCCGGCGGCGAAATCGCGCCGGGGCTGGCCACCAGCTGGCGGTTTCTGGATGATGGCGATGATCTGATCCTGCGCCTGGCGCCGCTGCGCTGGCCGGGGCTGGACCGGCGGCAGGGTGCCGAACTGGTGGCGGCCGATGTGGTCGCCTCGCTGCGCCGGGTGCGCACGTCGGCGCGGCTGGAGCTGGATGCCGCCGGTCTTTCGGGCCGCAGCGCCGCGCGGGCACCCATCGCGCGCGTGGTGGAACTCACGCCGCAGCCGGCGGTGCCGCATCTGCTCGACTGGCTGGCGCAGCCGGCGCTGGCGGTGGTGGACCAGCGCGGCCAGGCCTTTCCCGGCCCCTATGGCATGACGCGCGATGACGATGGCACGCTGCGCCTTGCCCGCCGGGGCGAACGGCCGCTGCCCGGCGCAAAGGCCGCCACCATCCTTATCCGGCAGCAGACGGCGGCCGATGCGCTGGCGGCCTTTGCGTCGGGGAAGGCCAATCTGGTGCTGGGCGAAGGCCTGACCGGGCTGTCGGCGGCGCGCACCGCCGGGCAGCGCCGGGCGCTGCAGGTGGAAGCGGTGCACGGCGTGATCGGGCTGGCGGTGCAGACCGGCGGCGCCCTGGCCGATGCGCGCCTGCGCCGGGCGCTGCTGCTGGCCGCCGATGGCAAGCCGCTGGCCGACCGGATTGCGCTGACGGCGCTCAGTGCTCAGAACCGGCTTTGGGATGAACTGCCGCCGCCGCAGGATGATCGGGCGCTGCCGCCGGCAGACCGGCAGGCGGCCGCCGCCGCGCTGCTGGCAGAGGCCGGCTTTGGCGCGCAGAACCCGCTGGCGCTCACCCTGCTGGTGCCCGCCGGGCCGGAAGCCGCCCAGCTTTCGGCCGAACTGGCCGGCCGGATGGCCCCGATCGGCATCGCCATCCGCATCGTGCGCGCGGCCAGCAGCGGGGCCGTCCCGCGTCACGATCTGGCGCTGGTGGAACATGCGGCGATCGTGCCCGATGCGCTGGCCCATCTGGCCCGCTGGCGCTGCGGCCGGGCCAAGCCGTGCAGTGAAGAGGCGGATAATCTGTTGGGCGATGCGCGTGCGGCCGGCGTGGATCTGGCCGCCCGCGCCGCCGCGCTGGACAAGGCGGAAACCGCGCTGATGGCCGATCCGGCCTTCATTCCGCTGCTGCGCCCGGTGCGCTGGGCCTTGGTGGGCAGCGCCGTCAAGGGCTATCAGGCCAATGCCATCGGCTGGCACCCGC
>DAITMD010000262.1:0-3654 GCA_036835345.1 Sandarakinorhabdus sp.
ATGGCAGCCCGGCTGGCGCCCCAATCATCATCAATGGCCTCGGTGCGGCCGCCTTGCACATGGCCAATGGGGCTGAGGCTGAAGGGGTTCATGGTCATCCTCAATCCGTCCAGTCCGCCCGCATATAGCCCTGGGCGCGCAGCAGCACGGTCAGGTCGCCATGGCGCACATGGGCCTGCGCGGCGGCGGCGGCCTTGGGCTTGGCGTGATAGGCGATGCCCAGCCCGCCGCCTGCGGCTGCCGCTGCGATCATCGGGATATCATTGGCACCGTCGCCCACAGCCAATGTGGCCGGCAGCGGCGTGCCGTCGGCTTCCAGCAGCATGCGCTTGGCGGCGGCATCGACAATCGGTTCCGCCACGGTGCCGGCCAGCATATCACCATCAATATCCAGCCGGTTGGCCACCGCGCGGGCAAAGCCGATCTGGCCGGCCACCGGCACGGCGAAATGCATGAAGCCGCCCGACACCAGCAGGGAGCGCGCACCGTGCGCCACCATCGTCTGCACCAGCGTCCGCGCGCCCGGCGTCAGGCGCACCCGCTCGGCAAGGCACTGGCCCAGCGTGGCAACCGGCAAGCCTTTCAGCAGCGCCACCCGCGCTTTCAACGCGCCGGCAAAATCCAGTTCGCCGCGCATCGCAGCTTCGGTAACGGCCGCAACCTGCGCCTTCACGCCGGCATAATCGGCAAGTTCATCAATGCATTCGCAAGTGATCATGGTGGAATCCATATCGGCCACGATCAGCGTCTTGCGGCGCGGCGTATCGCCCCGCTGCACGATCACGTCGATGGCCGGCAACGCCGCTTCCAGCGCGGTGCGAACGGCTGCGGCATCGCCGCTGGCCAGGATGTCGAAGGCGTCGCCCGCCTCCAGCCAGCTTTGCGCCAGCACGGCCGCGCCGGCGCCGCGCACCACATCACTTGCCGCCGATGCATCGCCGGGCGACAAGCGGCCTTCGGCAACCAGAGTTATGATGAGCGCGCCTGACATTGTCCTCGTGCCTGAGAAGGTCACCGTCCTGACAGGGCCGACCGCCGGCGGCAAGTCCGCTCTGGCGCTGGCGCTGGCCGATCGGGTGGGCGGGGTGATCATCAACGCCGATGCCAGCCAGGCCTATGCACCCCTGGCCATCGTGACGGCGAGGCCCGATGCGGCCGACATGGCGCGGGCGCCGCACCGTCTCTATGGCCTATTGGCCGGCGACGATGTGCTGACGGCAGCGCGCTGGGCCGCGCTGGCGAAGGCCGAAATCGCGGCGGCGTGTGCGGTGGGCCGCCATCCGATCATCGTGGGCGGGACCGGCATGTATCTGTCGGCGCTGATCCACGGGCTGGCCCCGGTGCCGCAGATTGCCGACGATGTCCGCGCGGCCGTGCGGGCGCTGGACACCGCCGCAGCGCGGGCGGCTCTGGAGGCGGAAGATCCCGGTGCTGCCACGCGGCTGATGCCTGCCGACCGGCAGCGCACGCTGCGCGCGCTGGAGGTGGTGCGCAGCACCGGGCGCACGCTGGCCGACTGGCAGCGGCAGCGCAGCGGCGGGCTGGGCGCGGCGGCGGTGCAGGGGCTGGTGGTCGATCGTCCGCGCGCGGAGTTGAATGCCCGTGCTGCATTGCGTTTGCAGGCCATGCTATCGGCCGGCGCGCTGGCCGAGGTGGAGGCATTGCTGGCGCTCGGCCTGCCGCGCGATGCGCCGGTGTTGAAGGCGCTGGCCGTGCCGCAGCTGGCGGCGCACCTGGCCGGCAAATTGTCACTGCCCGATGCGGTGGCAGCGGCGCTGGTGGCCACACGGCAATACCAGAAACGCCAGCAGACCTGGGCAAGGAACCAGTGCGCCGACTGGCAGCGGGTCTGAACACAGCAATCGTGTTGCACCGCACCAATTTAATATTTGCGACAATGGGGTGTTTGACCGCTGCAAAGGGCGAATCGTCATGCCATGGTAACCATGTTGTGTTCTTGTGCAGTGCAGTAAGCGTGGGGAGAGGCGTGGTGCGGAAATTGTGCACAGCGATGGTGATGGCAGGCTTCATTGCCGGTCCTGTCGGCGCTGCCACGACGATCAGCGTCACGCCCCCTCCGGCTGCCGCGAAGGCGGACCAGCCAGCCTCGGGCGAACAGCGCAATATCGTGCCGCCGGCTGCCATCGCCGGGTTGACCGGGCTTGTGGTGCTGGGCCTGGTGTTTGGCCGGCGCCGGCCCGGGTTGCCGGAAGTTTCGTCTTAAGGGTAGAAAAGCGAACGAAAGTTGCGCGAAAGGTGCTTGACCGGCCAATTTATTTCCCATAACAGCAGCCCGCCGCTGATTGTGGCTGCTATTGCTTGGGAACGACATCATGGGCCTGGAGAAAACCGGCGCCGAAATCACCGTGCAGGCCCTGATCGACCTCGGAGTCGAGGTGGTGTTTGGCTATCCGGGCGGTGCTGTGCTGCCCATCTATGATGCGCTGTTTCAGCAGAATCGCATCCGCCACATCCTGGTGCGCCACGAACAGGCAGCGGTGCACGCGGCCGAAGGCTATGCCCGTGCCAGCGGCAAGGTGGGCGTGGTGCTGGTCACCTCCGGCCCCGGCGCCACCAATGCCGTGACCGGCATCACCGACGCGCTGATGGATTCGATCCCGCTGGTGGTGATCACCGGCCAGGTGCCCACGCATCTCATCGGCACCGATGCCTTTCAGGAATGTGACACGGTGGGCATCACCCGCCACTGTTCCAAGCATAATTATCTGGTGAAAGAGACCGCGAAGCTGGGCCCGGTGCTGCACGAAGCCTTCCACATCGCCAGTTCCGGCCGCCCCGGCCCGGTCGTGATCGACGTGCCCAAAGACGTGCAGATCATGAAGGCCCGCTATACCAAGCCGGGCACGATCACCCACAAGACCTACAAGCCGCAAGTGAAGGGCGATCTGGCCAGCATCGAGGCGGCGGTGGAGATGCTGGCGGCGGCCGAACGCCCGATCCTCTATACCGGCGGCGGCATCATCAATTCCGGCCCGGTGGCCAGCCAGCTGCTGCGCGAACTCGCCAAATTGAGCGGTGCACCGGTCACCTCCACGCTGATGGGCCTTGGCTGTTTCCCGGCCGAACATCCGCAGTTTCTGGGCATGTTGGGCATGCACGGCAGCTATGAAGCCAATATGGCGATGAACCGCTGCGATCTGATGCTGTGCCTTGGCGCGCGCTTTGATGATCGGGTGACGGGCCGGCTGGATGCATTTTCGCCGCACAGCCGCAAGATTCACGTGGATATCGATCGCTCCAGCTTCAACAAGACGGTGCGGGTGGACCTCGCCATTCAGGGCGATGTCGGCAGCGTGCTGGAGGATATGCTGAAGGTCTGGCGGGCGCGCGGTCATCGCGCCGCCGATCAGAAGCCGTGGTGGGAGCAGATCAAGGGCTGGCGCAGCCGCAACTCGTTCGGTTTCGAACAAAAGGGCGAGGCGCTGCTGCCGCAGAAGGCCATCCAGCGCCTGTTCGAAATGACGCGCGCCAAGAAGCCGATCATCACCACCGAAGTCGGCCAGCACCAGATGTGGGCGGCGCAGCATTTCGGCTTCTTTGATCCGAACAAATGGCTGACCAGCGGCGGGCTGGGCACCATGGGCTATGGCCTGCCGGCCGCCATCGGCGCGCAGCTGGCCTATCCGGGCGCGC
>DAITMD010000263.1:0-3618 GCA_036835345.1 Sandarakinorhabdus sp.
ATGGCGCATCCAAGGCCGCCGTGCGCGCCGCCACGCAGAGCATCGCGCGCGCCTATGCCAAGCAGCGCATCCTCGCCTATGCCATCACCCCCGGCGTTGTTCGCACCCGGCTTTCGGAACAGTTCGCCGCATCGCAAGGCGGCGAGGCGCTGGTGTCGGCCGGGTTGGCCAGCGGCTTGTGGGTGTCGCCGGATGAACTGGCGCGGCTGGTGGCGTTCCTGGCATCGGGCGCGGTGCCGCAATTGTCGGGCGCCACGCTGGATGTGAACGGCGCGAGCTATATCCGCTGATGAGGGTGGCCCTGCCCGGAATCGCGCGCGAAGGGCCGGGCTTCGCCCTGCGCTTTGCCGGCCGCGAGATCAGCGGCTTTCCCGGCGAGAGCCTGGCGGCGGCGCTGACGGCGGCCGGCGAGATGACGCTGCGCCGCAGCGCCGATGGCAGCGGGCGCGGCATCTATTGCGGGATGGGCGTGTGCGGCGAATGCAGCGTGATCGTGGACGGCGCGGTGCGCCGCGCCTGCATGACGGCGGCCGCGCCGGGGCAGGATGTGCAGCCGCTGCCGGCCCGGCGCGAAGTGGCGGCAGGCGAAGTGGTCCCCACCGCGCAGGAACTTGCCGCCGATCTGCTCGTCATCGGGGCTGGCCCGGCCGGCCTGTCAGCCGCGCGCGCCGCCAGCGCTGCCGGGCTGACCGTCATCATCGCCGATGAGCGCAAGTCGCAGGGCGGGCAATATTTCAAGCAGCCGGGCAGCGGCTTTGCCATCACCGAAACCGCCATCGACGCGCAGTTCGCCGCCGGCCGCCGCCTGATCGGCGCATTTGCCGGCAGCAGCGTGCGCCTGTGCAGCGAGGCTTCGGTGTGGTCGGCCGCGCTGGCGGGCGATCAGATCAGCGCCGATCTGACGGCCCCCGCCGGCCCGATCCGGGTGCGGGCGCGCCGGCTGGTGATCGCCGCCGGCGCGATGGAGCGCCCGTGGGTGGTGCCCGGCTGGACCCTGCCCGGCGTGATGACGGTGGGCGCGGCGCAAACCTTGCTGCGTGTCGGATCGGTGGCACCGGGGCGCCGGGTGATGGTGGCCGGCAATGGCCCGCTGGGGCTGCAACTGGCGGCGGAACTGCAACAGGCCGGGGTGGACGTGGTGGCGGTGGCCGAGCGCGCCGCGCGGCCTTGGCTGGCGCAGATGGGTGCGGCGGCGGCGATGCTGGCGGCAGATGCCAGGCTGGTGGCGGCGGGCATCGGCCATCTGGCGCGGCTGGCGCGGGCCGGGGTGCCCGTGCTGTGGGGCCATGAAGTGACGCAGATTGCCGGCGACGGGCGCGTGTCGGGCGTGACGGTGGCGCCCGTGGGCGGCGGGCCGGCGCGGGAATTTGCCGTGGATGCGCTGGCCATCGGCAATGGCTTTCAGCCGCAGGCGGAGCTGGCGCGGGCGCTGGGTTGCCAGCTTGGCTGGCACGGCGGCGCGGTGCGGGTGGAGCGCGATGACAATGGCCGCACCAGCATCGCATCGGTGTTCGTGGCCGGCGATGGCGGCGGCGGTATCAGGGAAGGCCTGGGCGGCGCGCATGCAGCCATGGCGCAGGGCTGGCTGGCCGGGGCGGCGGCAGCGCGCGATCTGGGCGCGGCATCGGGTTTTGGCGCGGAGGAACTGGCGCAGCGCAAGGCTCTGGCGCGCGCGCGGCGCTTTCAGGCCGGGCTGTGGCGGGTGTTCGCCGCGCCGCCGGCGCCGCTGCCGACCGGAGACACGATATTGTGCCGCTGCGAAAGCGTGACGGCGGGCGCGGTTGATGCGCTGATTGCCGATGGCGTGCGCGATGCCGGCAGCATCAAGCGCGCCACGCGGGCCGGCATGGGCCGCTGCCAGGGCCGTTATTGCGCGCCGCTGCTGGCCGCCCGGCTGGGGCAGGATGGCAGCGATCTGTTTGCGCCGCGCCCGCCGTTCAAATCGGCCAGCATCGCCGCCATCGCGGCGGCGGCGAAATGATCCGCCTGCTGTTCCTGCTCTTGCTGCTGGCATTACCAGCCCACGCCCGCCCGCTGGCCGATATCAAGGCGAGCGGCGTGATCCGCATCGGCGTGAACCCCAATTTCCCGCCGATGAGCAGTTACGATGCGCAGGGCCAGCTGCAAGGTTTCGATGTGGCGGTGGCGCGCGCCGTTGCAGCGAAGCTGGGCGTCGGCCTTGAACTGGTCCCCACCGAAGCCGCCGCGCGGGTGCCGTTCCTGGTGTCGGGGCGGATCGATCTGTCGCTGGGCGCGCTCACCATTACGCCGGAACGCCGGGCGCTCATTGATTTTTCGGTGCCGCTGCACACCGAAGCGATGGGCGTGATCACCACCAGCCGCCTGCCCGTCAGGCGCTGGCAGGATCTGAACCGACCTGACATCACGCTGGTCAACATGCGCGGCAATTATTCCAACACGGTGCTGGCCGAAAAACTGCCGCTGCCAAAGCGCCTTCTGGTCGATGGCAATGCCGATACCATCCGCGCCATCGCGCAAGGCCGCGCCGATGCGCTGGTGGAAAATGTGGACTTCTTCATCGGCTTCACCCGCACCCACCCCGAAGTGAAATGGCGCGTGCTGCCCGAACCGCTGTTTGCCGCCGCCTGCGGGATCGGCATCGCCCGCGGCAATGAAGGCCTGCGCGCCGCAGTGGATGCCGCGCTGATCGGCCTGCACCGCGATGGCAGCATCGATCGCCTGTGGCAGGCGGCCTACAACGCGCCGATGACGGTGCCGGTGAAGGACGCCGAACTCGTCCCCGCGCCGCCCAGCGGCCCGGCCGGATACCGGTTCGATTGGCAGCCGGTGCTGGCTGCCCTGCCCTATCTGGCCGGCGGTGCCATCATCAGCCTGCAGATAGCGCTGATTGCCTTTGCCGGCGGCATGGCGCTTGGCCTCGCTGCCGCGCTGGCCCGGCTGTATGGCGCGCCGCTGCCCCGCCGCATTGCCAGCGCCTATGTCGCGCTGTTCACCAACACGCCGGCGCTGGTGCAGATTTTCATCGCCTATTACGCCCTGCCCGAAATCGGCATCCGCCTGTCCGGCTTTACCGCTGTCACCATCGGGCTGACCCTGAATGCCGGGGCCTATCTGGCCGACATCTTGCGCGGCGGCATCACCACGGTGCGCGCCTCCGAACTGGAAGCCGCCGCCGTGCTCGGCCTGCCGCGCACCGACCGGCTGCGCCATGTGCTGCTGCCGCACATCATCGCCGCCATCTACCGCCCGCTGGCCAATTTCTTCATCATCCTGGTGCTGGGCAGCAGCATGGCGGCGCTGTTCGGTGTGGAGGAACTCACCGGCCGCGCCATCAACATCTCCACCGCCAATTTGCGCACCATCGAAACCTTCGCGGTCACTGCCCTGCTCTACATCGCCCTTACCCTCATCGCCTCCGCCCTGCTGGCGCTGGCCGGCCGGCTGCTGTTCCGTTTGAGGCCCGCAGCATGATTGCAGAGGCCATCCCCTTCCTCCTCGCCGCACTGGGCCGCACCTTGTGGATGACGCTGGCCGGCTGCTCGCTGGGCTTCGTCTTCGGCGGCCTGCTCGCCATCCTGCGCCGCACGCACGCCGCGTGGCTGGCCCCGCTGCGCTGGCTGGCGGAGCTCTATGTCG